>JBHLNT010000045.1:0-26885 GCA_048941265.1 Promethearchaeota archaeon | reverse complement strand
CGTAGGTGATTTTAGTGATTAAAACTATTCAAATTTAAAAACAAAAAAATTTTTTTGAATTTATTTTTTTTTTTTTTGAATATTCTTTTTGACATTGAATTTACTGTCTAGTACACTTAAAAATAAAATTTAAATTATTAAAGATTTAAGATTGTTTATGGATGGAATAAGTGAAATTCCAGAGGAATATGTCTCCTCAAAAACTAAAATCAACCTGAGTTTAGGAATCTTTGCAAATAATATACTTAATGGATTTGTATTTGCAAATCTCACGTTTTTCTATCAGGTCAAATTAGGTTTATCTGCTGAATTACTGGGAATTGGATGGCTTATATTTGCTATCTGGAACACTTCAAATGATCCGTTGGCCTCATATTTAATAGATAATACAAGGACTAAGATAGGGAGACGCATTCCTTACATACGTTATGGCTCTTTTCTTTATGGTTTAGCCTTTATTTTTTGCTGGTTTCCAATAGCTCCTCTAGATAATAAAATTGCGTTATTCTTCAATTTTTTAGCAGCATTATTTCTATTGGACACTATGTTTACATTTGTAGGAGCTTGCTATTTTTCTTTACCAAATGAATTGGCTGTAACAGCCAAACAACGTGCAAGTATAAGCATTTATAACGCTATTGCTACTTTTGGAAATTTGGTATTAGGAATAATTCTTCCTGTTATATTGTTTACAGGCTATGAGGGGTTACCACCATACTTCGGATTGGTAATAATCATTATTGCAGTAGCTTGTGTATTCACATTATTTATTACATCATTTTTTATAAAAGAAAATATGTTCGCTCAAATGCAACCTCATGAAGGATTTTTTGAAGGTCTAAAGCTAACTTTTAAGAATAAGCCATTTTGGATATTGATGATTCCTATGTTTTGTATTTATTTAGTCACTCCAATCATATCAACAGGATTTCTTTATTATATTGAGTTTGTAGTCGCTGGTCAAAATATAGTATACTTCATTTTATCATTCATAATAGGAATAATTGTTGGAATGTTTCTGACAATTGTATTAATCCCTAGATTGCATCCTAAAAACACGGCATTTATAAATTTAGTAATAATATCTATAGGATTAACTATTTTATTTTTTATTGGTCGGAATGCGATTCTGGCAGCGATTCCCTATTTTCTTATAGGAGTTGGGTTTGCGGGTGGTATGGTGGCAATACCTGTTATAATGGGAGATACAATTGATAATGATGAGTTAATCACAGGCAAGAGACGAGAGGCGATATATGGAGGTGTAAATGCGCTTGTCAATAAACCGCCCATCTCTATTGCAAATTGGTTGTTCTTATTAATTTTAACTTCATATGGATTTAATCCAAATAAGAGTGTGCAAACAGAAATGGCCCTCACAGGTATACTTGTGGCAGTAAGCGCTATACCAGCTGTTTTAATAGGTATTAGTGCTTTAGTACTATATTTATTTTACCCTCTCGATGGTCCTGAATGGCGTGAGAAAAAGAATTATATCATGGATCTTCACGAGAAGAAAGAAAAAGAATACCTTCAAAAACTTATAATGGAAGGAAAGATAAAAACTAAACAATGAGAAAACTCGTAAATTTATAATCAAATTCTATCTAATTGGTAATTTTACGATAAAGGTACTTCCTTTATTCCTTCCATCAGATTGAGCCCATATTTCTCCGCCATGCATTTTAAGAATTTCTTTACAGATATACAAACCCAGACCAGAACCCTTTATATCAATATATTCTAATCCTTCATTATATCTATCAATTTTTCCGAACCTAGTGAATAACACGGCCATTTCTTTTTCTGTGAGTCCTACACCAGTATCATTTACGCTAAGTATTGCCCAGTCATCTTTTTCATGCAAATTAATAGTAATTTTTCCAAATGGCGGAGTAAATTTCATGGCATTTGATAATAAATTTGTGATGACTTCACCTATTCTATTTTTATCAATATCGATCCAAAATTCATCAGGAATATCTAACTTTAAGGTCAATTTTCGTTGATGAAAAAGATATTTCATATCATTAGAACTTTCTATAATAATTTTACTCAGATCATTTCTCTTTTTTTCTAGTTTTAATTTATCATACTCTATTCGAGAAACATTTAGTAATTGTTCAATGAGTTCTTTAAGTCTTCTACCTCCTTTATCTATCATTTCAATTATTTCACGCGCTTCTTTCCCTATTTGATGATTATATACTGACATCAAAAGTTCTGAGCCGCTAATTACGGGTATTAAGGGAGTTTTTAATTCATGGGACACTCGTGATATGAGGTCTTTTCTAATGTGCTCAAGCTCTTTTAACTTTTCAAACTCCTCTTCAACTAACAACTCTGCTTTTTTTCTTTCAGTGATCTCGCGAACGAATATGGCCACTTGATTTTTCGAAAAGTAAAGTACACGAGCCTCATAATAGCGTTCTTCACCTCTAATGGGAAGACTGTATTCGATAATTGTAGGTTCTTTCGTTTCAATGGTTTTATTTATTGCTTCAATACTTAAATCTATAAAATATCTCGGAAATATATCTCTTATATTTTTTCCGAGAAAATCTTCAGGGGGAACATAAAGCTCCTCTCGCTTACCTCTAAAATCAAGAATTATTCCATCACTTGAAATTAAGAAATAAAAGTCAGGAATCGATTCAAAAATTCTTCGAAATTTTTGTTCAGATCTTTTTAATTGCTGCTCAGTTATTTTTCTTTTGGTAATATCTTGCATGATAAGTTGAATTAAAGTCTGATCTTCTATATTGATGAGGGACAAATTAAGATTTACCCATTGGACACTTCCATCAGCTCTTACTAGAGGAAATTCAAAAAAATCTGTAACTTCGCCTTTAAGCAACTTATCTATTTGTTCTTCTGCTTTTGGTATGATTGCATTCTCTCCCTCATGGAATGAAAAAATCTCTCTAAAATTTTTACCGATTAATTCATCTTTCATATGTGTTGTTATAAATTTGTTGGTGGAAGAATTCAATGCTAATACCTTACCATCCAAGTCTGCTAAACCAATTAAGAAAGGCGCACTTTCGAATAAGTGTCTATATTTCGTTTCAGACGCTCTTAATTTATTTTCAATTGCTTTTTTTGCGGTAATATCTCTTAGTATCGTAACTACCTGATCGACTTTATCACCTTTAAAAATAGGTATTTTACGGCTTTCAGTGATAATTTCCCTATCTCCTATGACGGTATTCTCTTCACTAAAATGCGGAATACCGCTGCTAAAAACCTGTTCATATTGTTTGCGAACTATTTCTGGTAAAAATGGAAAGGCTTCAAAAATAGACTTTCCTACAATATTTTCATCCACTTCCAAACTAATAAGCCAGCGTTCAAAAGCGGGATTTGCTAAAATGATTTTCAGATCTTTATCGACCACATGTAAAGGATCAGAAAAGGAATTGATTGTTGCTCGATATTGCTCTTCTGAATCTTTTAGTCGTTGCTCAGCCTCTTTTTTTTCTGTGATATTTCTGGATATCGTTAATCCTTTTAATTCACCACTTTTTTCTATAAAAGTTTTTCCTCTAATGTCAAGCCAAAGGTATGTACCATCTTTTTTTCTAAATCGTAATTCAGTCCTCCCTTCACTATATTTAACAAGATCACTTAAAATATTAGTCAGGAGTCTAACATCACGGGGATGAATGAATTCTGATACGGATTTTCCAATCAGATCTTCTTTCAAATATCCCAACACTTCCAGATGAGCTTCATTTACATATTCAAATTTTGCTAATTGTGAAAATATAGCAATCAAATCATTAGCATTTTCAGAAATTAAGCGGTATTTCTCTTCTGATTCTTTTAACATTTGTTCTGTTCTCTTTAAATCAGAAATGTCTTCTGTATGAACTAATATTAAATCTGGAGGGATGTAAGCGTAATTTACTTTTAATATTTTTTCTAATTTTGATGTATGGAATGTATATTTTATCTCTTTATTTATTTGGGTTTTTTCTTCGATACAACGATATAAGTCTCTTAAAATATCCGGTCTATCTTTATATAACTCTGAAGCTGCAATCCCTATAAAATCTTTAACACCTCCACTAGTAATTATTTCAGCCGCTTCATTATAATCGATCAAATTTATAGATTCTTCAAATTTTTGCCACACATATGTAGCAACGGGAAGATTTTGAAATAAATGTCTATAATTCTCTTCAGATGCTTGTAGAGCCTTTTGCATTTTCTTAAGTTCTGTTATATCTGTCGATACTCCTTCAAAATACCCTTTTTCTTCGTAAAGTTTCGCCGATATTGTGATATGTTTTTCATTCCCTTTTTTATCAATAAAGTTTGCCTCGATTCCTGTTATTTCACCTTTTTCTTTTAATTTTGCCATAAATTCTTTCCTATAATCAGCAGGAACAATATCCATACTAGTACAATTATTTAGAAAATCATCGAGATTATCATAACCCACAATTTTGCCCGCATTTTCATTTGCTCGGATGAATTTTCCATCAGAAATTCTTACGGTCCATAAACTTATGGGAGCATTCTGATATAAATGCCTATACTGTTCTTCACTTTCTTTTAGCCATTTTTCCGCAAGCTTTCTTTCTGTGATATCCCGCATAATACCTATAAAAGCTTTAGGATTCCCATCAGCATCTTTAATTAAGGTGGCACTTAATTCACCAATATATTGAGTTCCATCTTTTCTATATAACCTATATTCTTCCCTGGAAGTTTCACCTTTTAAGGTTTTTTGAAGATTTTCCATAGCTTTTTGCTTGTCTTCAGGATGTATGAAGTCGAAAGAATTCTCACCAATTAGATCTACTACAGTACTCCCCCCATAAATTTCAATTGCTTTCTGAGAAGCCTCAATAATTTTTCCCTTTAAATCCGTCACGATTATAGCATCTGGAGATGTTCTAACTAAGGTTTTGTATAAGTTTTCACTTTCCAATAATTTCTGAGTTAGATTCTTGCGTTTTGTAATGTCATGAATTACTACTTGCACATAGGGATTGCCGCCGATTTTTACATTAGTTGCTTGAATAGTTGCCCAAATTAAATTACCGTCTTTTCGGTACATTTGAATATCAGTTCTGTGCACTTCCTCTCCTTTTAAGAGTTTGGTAAAGAGTTGGAGGAGATACGATAAAAAATCTTGATGAATAATTGAAACATTTCCAAAATGTCGACCTAAAATTTCAGCCTTCTTATAACCAAACATCCTCTCAAGTGTAGGGTTACAATCTACAACAATACCATCCGAGTTTAGCAGCACAATTGAAAAGGGAGTAGTCTCAAAAAGATCTCGATATTTTTTCTCAGATCTCTTCAAACTTTCCTGGGCGTTCTTAAGGTCTGTGATATCCTTTGCAATACATAAAATCCCATAAATTTCTCCATTTTTTATCAAAGGAATACCAAAAGTCTCTATAAATATATTAGCTCCTGATTTAGTTTTAACTTTATACTCAGTATAGCTCGACTGGTGTCCAATTTTAACAAAATCTTTTACATTTTTATTAGCTTTTCGGAGTTCTTCATCATCAAGTAAATCTCTAAAGTTTAGATTTGGAAGTTCTTCTCTTATATATTCAATTTTTTTTAGTAATACATCATTTGCATCAAGAAGATTTCCCACTAAATCAATTACGAAAACGATATCTAAAGAATATTCAAATAATTCTTTGTACTTCTCTCTTAATTCTTCAGGATTGTATTGCATTTTTTGTAGTTTCTAAATTTCTAAAAATGTAATGATAATAACACTTTTTATATATATGCTTTAATTAATTTCAATCCGATAAATGATTTTATTAAGATTTTATGGGTTAAATTAATTAATATCAAAAAATTCGTCAATAAATCTTTGTCCTTCCATAAAGGATTTATATTTACTATAAGAGAACTCTTTTTTATGGGGAGATAAATTTTTTAGGTGTTGATATTGGCTTTTTAATTTATTTAATTCGGCTTCCTTATTTTGGTAAAGATTATTAGCAATTTCGTTATTGCTACAAAAAATCATAACATAAACTGGATTTTTTTCTGATTTTATCCCTATAATAGACATCTCTATTACATAATCGAAAAATTCTTCAAGTTTTTTTTTGTAAACATCCATATATAAATTATAGGTATGATATCGTTTTCGAGATTTTTTTTTTTCTTTTTTAACTTTAGCAACTTCTTTTTGAACTTCAATATAATTGATTCCAAACATGTCATTAAAAAATTGGGCTCTGCCATTCTTTTTTGTCATATTACGAAGCACAGCTTCCCAAGAAAAATTGATAAATAACTCTGTTCCCTGAATTTTTCTTCCATTTGGCTCCAGTTTGATATTGCCGTTCTCATCTAAAATGCGATTTTTAATAATGAGATCAATTAATTTCCAACTAAATTTTCCACAAGGATCTATGAAAAAGAAAGCAGGAATTCCATTTATCTCTTTTAGAACATGTCCAATAATATTAACGCAATCACCCCTAAAAAAATGTATTTGCTCCAATTTTGGATACTTAATCTGAGAGCTATATAACTTTACCTTTTTTTCATAAGGAAGACCGTCTTTTTGAATACCTTCAGTATCGATTTTATATTTGGGTGAAAAATGAAAACCATTTCTACATATTTCATTTATATTTTTCTTTAAAGCATGATAATTTTTAAAATCCTTTTCAATAAAATAAAATTCGAGCAATTCTTGTTTTAGTGCTGTTTTCTTCAGAAATAACCCACAAGACCCTAATAATTCCTTGTATTCTAACTTTACTTTACCCGTTCCCGCATGTGTATCAATAATTGCCCTTGGTCTTCTGCCTCTACCACAAATAATTTTATTCCACATCGGGATATAAGAAGACAAGAATTCATATTTGAATTGTTGAGTTTTTTCTTCAATGTGAATTAGTTTTTCGTCTTTTAATACATAGCAACACATATCGATCAAGAATTTTTATCTTATGCTCTCTAATTATGTTCCATTCTGAATTTAAAAATGGTACTAATTTTTAGAGTTTTTAAACATAAGAAATATGATAAAGTAATGAAAAAACAGGTAATATTAGGTAATTTTTCTACTTAATTTCTTTGCGAATGTACTGGAGCAGGAATTCTACCTTGTCTATTAATAAACATTTCGCAGGAACTTCTTATTACAGGCATAACTACGGCTTTGCCCAATAATCCTCCAAATTCTACTTCATCTCCTACTTCTTTACCTATTACAGGAATTATTCGCACGCCAGTAGTTTTTTGGTTAATCATTCCTATTGCAGCCTCATCTGCAATGATTCCTGATATCGTGGTTGGTGGCGTGGAACCTGGAATACAAATCATATCCAAGCCCACGGAACATACTGAAGTCATCGCTTCAAGTTTTTCAAGGGTTAATATCCCTTTTTTTGCAGCATCATTCATAAATTTGTCTTCACTCACGGGAATGAATGCTCCAGATAATCCACCTACATAAGAAGAAGCCATTAGACCTCCTTTTTTAACGGCATCAGTAAGTAACGCAAGGGCGGCAGTTGTACCTGGTCCACCAGTAGTTTCAAGACCCATCTCTTCTAAAATTCCTGCTACTGAGTCGTACGGTCTGGTAGTAGGTGCCAAAGAGACGTCTACAATGCCAAATGGTATATTTAATCTTTTAGCTGCCTCTTGAGCAACAAGCTGCCCCATTCTTGTTATTTTGAAAGAAGTTTTTTTAATTACTTCTGCCAATGTCTCAAAATCTGCTTTACGCTCGTGTCGTACGACATTTCTTACTACGCCCGGACCACTCACACCGACGTTAATGCAGCATTCAGCCTCACCTATTCCGTGAAAGCCTCCAGCCATAAAGGGATTATCTTCAACAGCATTTGCAAATACAACTAATTTTGCACAACCTATGGAATTATGATCCCGCGTACTCATCGCAATCTGGTGTATTATTTCACCCATCATTTTTACAGCATTCATATTCATTCCAGATCGCGTAGATGCCACATTTATCGAACTACATACTCTTTCAGTTGAAGATAACACATCTGGTAAGCTTTGAATTACACATAGATCTGCCCTTGTAAAACCTTTATGCACTAATGCTACAAAACCCCCGAGAAAATCCACATTTACTTTTTTTGCTACTGAATCTAATGATTCTGCTATAGCAACGCATGAATTTATAACCTCTTCTGAGATATGGGGGCTAGAGATTTTATCTTTATGAAATAATGGATCGTTAAATGCCTGAATATCTTTAAGGGGCATTTCTTGGATTACCTTCAAAGAACCCAGAAGGAGAGATATAGGTGATACAGTAATGCGTCGATTAATGATTGGAATTCCATAATCATCTTCTATAGAGGTTGCAACATCAGATAAATTTTCTGCTAAGGAGAAGATTTTATTTTCGATTTTTTTTTTCATAACATCTAATGAGGGATCTACACAATCTAAGATATTAATTCCCATAGTTATGGATCGAACATCTAATCCCTGTTCCTCAATCATTTGTTTGGTTTCTAATACTTCTTCTGGAGTAAAAGACAATTTAATTTCTCACCCTATTAAATTATATTGAAATAGAACTTTATTGATTAAAAATTTAAATTCGATGCATAGCCTTAAATACATCCTCATGTTGGATAGAAACGAATATCCCAATCTCTTCACCTAATTTTTTGAGTTCATCATTGACTTCTTTGAGAGAGGATTTACTTTTTTCAAAATCGACAACCATTATCATAGTAAAGAATTCTTGAGCATAAGATTGGGATATATCGGTAATATTTACATTATGATTTGCCAACACCGTTGATACACCAGCCACAATTCCAGGTTTATCCAATCCTATAACAGAAACTATTGCTTTCAATCTTTTTCACATTCTCGCTATACAAATAACCTAAAATATTTAGTTAATAGTAAATCTTACTATTTATTTCAGCTTTATGGTTTAGTTGAAGGTAATATTTCTATTCCATAATATTAAGGAATAGAGAGAGTATTTTTATTATTCTTATATTGCATAATAGAATAAGATTATTCGGCTTCTGGAATTAAAATGATAAAATTACTTCCTTTAGTGTAATTACCCCTGATTCTATCTTCAACCAGGATATCTCCATGATAGGAATCAATTATAAATTTAACTAAAGATAATCCGAGACCCATTCCACTTATAGATCTTTGTTGATTTGAGACTCTCTGAAAAATCGTCTCTTTTCTTGCGTCTGGTATTCCCCTACCATTATCTATAAATTCAATTTTCAAATATTTTTTTTCCTTCTTCTTTTCCTTTGAGATTTTAATTTGAATCTCAACAGTAGGATTATCATTATGTTTTACTGAATTAATTAATATATTCTCAAATACATCCAAAAGTAATTCATTTGCCTGAGCATAGTATTTTGCTTCTTTTGCAGCAATATTAACCTTAATTTCTCTATTTTTATAGCTGTTAAGAATAAATTCAATCCCATCATTTAATATTTCGTTTATATCAATATCTTCTATAGAAATTTCTGATTCTTCGATCTTAGATAATTTTTGTACATTTGAAATTAATAAAGCTCCTCTATCTGTTTGTTCTCTTACTATATCAAATAAGCTATCTACCTGCTTTAATTTATCAGATTTGTCTTTATACAATGAATAAAGCTCAGCCGAACCAGATATGGCAGTTAATATATTTTTCATATCATGAGCAAAGAGGTCCTTATAAAAGTTTGCCTTATTGGAGGCTTTAATTAAATTATCCTGAATCTTTCTCTCTTCTGTTATGTCATGCCCAATTGTTTGTAAAAATAGTTCTTCCCCTATTTTTATGACATTGGTCTGAAAATTAAACCATAAAAAGTTACTGTCTTTTGTTTTTATTTTTAATTCGACAGGAGGTAATCGTTGTCCTTGAACTAATCTATCAAATCTTTTAACAAGTCTTGGAATATATTTTTCAGCTATTGGTTCACCCAAATCTCTTAATTCGAGATAATTCCTGCCGATTAATTCTTCTTTTTTGTATCCGGTTAATTCTAAAGTTCTAGGATTAACATCCCTTATATTACCATTAGTGTCTATTAATATAATAGAAGATGGCGCATTTTCGAAAAGATATCTATATTTTTCTTCTGATTCTCTTAAACTTTTTTCTGCTTTTCTTTTTTCGGTAATGTCTATATATGTGGTTAAAAAAGCATTTCTATTCTGATATTTTATTGTTTTAAACCATACTTCTAACCAAATAATCCGTCCACTTCTATGAACTCCTCTTGCTATATAGTTTCTTATACCTGTTTCAGATTCATCAGTTCTCTTTTGTGCTTGTTCTAAAATCATCTTTTTATCATCAGGATGGATTACTTTGAAAAATTCACCAGGTTGCCAATTTAATATCTCTTCAACGGAATAGCCCAATAAGTCAGCATGTTGCTGATTGATGTATTTTACTACATCATCTTGGATAATTGCTACGCCCATTAGACTCTGTTCAGCTATAGTTCTAAACTTTTCTTCAGATTCCCTTATGATTTCTTCCACTTTTATACGTTCGGTGATGTCTCGAGAGATGCCAAATAAAACTTCTTGATTTCCCCAGAAACCTTTAGAAAATTTTGATTCAACTGGAATTAATTTGCTATTCCTTGTTTGTATAGGAATATTGCATGAATCAATTTTACCTGTTATCATATCTGCTAAGATTTTTATTGCCTCTTTGTGTCGTTCTGGAGGATATAAATCCAAAATATGCATATTCCGTATATCTTCCTCTGAATATCCCATATTATCTATAACTTTTCGATTTATTCTCAAAATGTGTCCTTCCAGATCAATGACGAAGATATATTCATTTATGGAATTAAAGAGTGTTTCTAAATTTGTTTGACTTTGTTTTAATGCATTTTCAGTTTGAATATTCATGATTGCAGTTCCAAATTCTCTACCTATTGACGATAATAAATCTTTTTCCTCTTCAGAAAAAATAAAACGGCTTTTTGAAGCTATATTTAAAGCTCCAATGACCTTGTTTTTAGAAACAAGTGGAATACTAGCTACAGATAAGATTCCCCACTTTTCTGACCGTTCAGGATCAAGAATCCGATAGTTATCAGAAAAGATCGGCTCTTTTTTAATAAAGATCAAATTGTAAGGCGCTTCATCAATCTTGACATATTTTACATCCTCAATGAGATCAGCCGGAAGTCCATTGTGATAGATAAGTTCAGCCATTCTAGTTTTTTCATTTAGTAAATATACTCCTCCACCTTCGAAATCCATTAAATCGAGAGTTAAATCGAGAATTTGTTTCACTAATGAAGGCAAGCTTTTAACCTCATTAGTAGCAATCATAATATTGTTGAAAACTTCCAATTTTTTAGCATTTTCTATGTACTTTTTTTCAATTTCTTTACGTTTGGTAATATCTGTAATAGAAATAAATAATTTTGACCAAGTTTTAGCATATTCAGGGATTAAAGTTAATTTTACGATCACTTTTTTAACATTTCCTTTTAGAGTTAGATGAGGTGCTTCTGATTCAAATGAACTTTTGCCCTCTATAAGTGCTATTAATTCTTCCTTAAATATTTCTAAGCTCTCTTTAGTAAAAATTTTAGTTAATCCCCCAAAAACCTCATCTTTATTCTTAGCTTCAAGTAATTCTATAGTTGCTTTATTAATATCAAGTATTTTCACAAGAGAAGCACATTTAGAAACTTCCTCTGGATGAATATTAAAATAAATTCGGAAATCGTTTATTCCGGAAGATTTTAAATAATCTATACGGGTTTTTACTGCAGAGAAATCTTCTTCCCATAATGAAGTTGGTGAATTTTCAAATAAACTGCGGTATCGTGCCTCTGATTCCCTTAAGGCTTCTTCTGCTTGCCTATATCTTTTAGTATCAGAATCATCTGTTTTAGAAGGGTCTTCAGTCATTTTTAATTTTTATAATGATAATTATTTATTTTATCCCCTAAATAAATATTTTAATTCAATTCTCTAGCATTTTTAATAAATAAATTTTTACAGATATGTTAGTCCTATAATTACCATGTGTTCTTCAGTTAAATAAATGTATTGATTCTTTTTTTTCTTTTCTATTATAAAATATAACAATAGACATAAGGAAAATTAGAAATATATAGTTCAAATCGAGAAATATGTATAAGGAGAAAAAAAATGAAACATTTTAAATTCCAAAATTGTATTTATTCTTCATTATAGCTTTAGGTTTTTAATTTTGAGTTAACTTTTTTAATCGATGATAGGGAGGTTTAAATCCTTCAGGAAATGGAGATTTGTAAGGAGTTTGTGTTATTTTTTTTTTAAATTCCGTTTGTGCTTTTTCAACTAGCTCCGGATCATTCATGAATTTCAGCGCAGATAATGCCAAAACTTTAGCAGCTGCCAACATTCCTTTATGTCCTATGCTCATTCCAGATGTCGCTGTATTTTGCCATGAATGACCTGGAGAACCCATTACCGAACATGCAGTTCCAAATTCTCCTAAGGGTGTGAACCAACTTACATCTGCTACATCAGTTGATCCTGGTGCGCTTTGACCTCTGCCAAGGATTGGTACTATCATGTTATTTAAAGGTTGGCTTAAGACAGACATGGCAAATTCTCTAAGATCCTCAGGAATATATCTTGTATAGGCATCCATCCATTTAGGATTGATGGATTTCTGTATTTCTTCAGCAAATTTTCTTTCTTGTTTATTAAACTTAGGATGACCAATCTTTCTCATGCTCTCATATAAAACATCACCAACTATTTCATTATGAAGATGGTTATAACATCCACTTAGAAATTCAATTTCTAATCTTGTTTCTGTCATTAGTTCTGCACCTTTTGCAATATTCACTACTCTTTTATATAGTTCTTCAACTAAATAGCGCTGAGGCGCACGGACATAATACCAAACTTCTGCAAATTCCGGGACAACATTAGGGGCTTTTCCACCATCAGTGATAACATAGTGAATTCTCGCATCACTTATCATATGTTCTCTAAGGTAGTTAACACCTACGTTCATGAGCTCAACTGCATCTAAAGCGCTGCGGCCATTATGGGGATCACCAGCAGCGTGAGCGGTTTTACCATAGAATTTAAATACCACCGAGTTTAATGCTAAAGCAGACCACACATTTAACATGTTTAAAAACCCTGGATGCCATGTTAAAGTAATATCAACATCATCAAAAAGACTATTTACAGCCATCCAACCTTTAGTATTAAAACTTTCCTCGGCAGGACATCCATAAAACCTAATTGTTCCTTTCGCAACTCCAGCACTAATGGCTTCTTTGACTGCTAAAACACAGCCTAAAGCACCTGTTCCCAGGAGGTTATGACCACAACCATGACCAGGAGCCCCTTCTTTTAGAGGTTTTTGGGTTGGTTCAGCTACTTGGCTTAGACCAGGTAATGCATCGTATTCACCTAAGATGGCAATAATAGGTTTATCAGATCCATAGGTAGCTGTAAATGCCGTAGGCATATCAGCTACTCCTTCCTCAACCTTAAAGCCCGCTTCTTTCAAGGTTTTAATCAATAATGCTGAAGATTTGTACTCTTCCAATCCTGTTTCAGCAAATTCCCATATTTGGTCACTAATATTTATTAACCTATCCTGATTAGTTTCGATATAATTTCTTACAAATTTAGTATAATTTATCAACATAATCCCTCATATTAATCTTAGTTTTAAAGTACTAGCTTTGTAATTTTAAATTTTTCTAATTTCCTATAAAAAGGAAAAATCATAATTAATTTTAAATTCTCTCAAAATGAAATTTTATCATAAAACTAAATTAAAGAGATGATTAAAATCGAGTTAAAAACACTTTTTAGTCCGGGAAAAATAGGAAATATCGAAATCAAAAATAGAATTGTACGATCTGCTACGTATACTCGATCAGCAACTGATGATGGTTATGTTACTGATGCCATGATTAAATATTATACTGACTTAGCTAAAGGTGGAACGGGATTAATAATTACAGGAATAATCTCTATAGATCTACCAGGTAAAGCTGGGAGAGGTCAAGCTTGTATGTTTGATGATTCTTTTATCTCAGGTCAAAAAAATTTAGTTGGTGCTATACATGACTACTCCGATGTTAAAATTGCGGCTCAACTTAGTCATGCTGGTCGACAAACAGGTAATCCGGTTGGACCCTCGGCAATAATGTATAAAGTAAGTAAAAAAATTCCTCGTGAGTTATCAAATGAAGAAGTGAAAGAGGTAATTAAAAATTTTGTAAATGCTGCTCGCAGAGCTTATGAAAGTGGTTATGATATGGTTCAATTAAATGCAGGCCACGGGTGGTTGCTCACTAATTTTCTTTCTCCCTACACAAATAATCGAACTGATGAATATGGGGGAGATACTAAAAATCGTTGCAGGATTTTAGTAGATATTTACAATCAATTTAGAGATGAGCTTGGAAAAGATTTTCCAATTTTTCTTAAATTGCAAACAAACGATTTTGTTGAAGGTGGTATAACAATAGAAGAAGGAATAGAAATAACAAAAATCATGATAGACACCGGATATGATGCAATAGAACCCAGTGGAGGGTCAGGAGATACATTATTGACCCCAGGAAAAAATTATCCGAGTATAATAATCAAAGAACCTGATGATGAAAATTACTTCCTCCCTAATGTTAAGGCAATAAAACCAGTCATGAAAGATCGACCAATTATATTAATGGGTGGAGTTAGAAATCCATTAAAAGCTGAAAAACTGCTCCAAGAAAAAACTATTGATTTTATTGCAATGAGCAGACCTTTGATTTATGAACCTGACCTTCCAAATCGTTGGAAAAGTGGTGATCTCTCGCCACCATTTTGTACGAGTTGTAATCAATGCTATATGTCTGTTTTATCTGGACCTGTACAATGTCCGATTAAAAAAAAGGCAGAAAGGAAAAAAAAGAAAGAAGACAGACGACAAAATAATAAATAAAAAACCCAATTTAATTTCTTTTAATACCTTGAAGAGGAAAAACCTAAATCATTTGATAAAGTGAAAAAATTAACAAGATTTAGGGAATTAATTTTTATCCAAAGAATATAAGATTAAGAATCTTCTTTGGATTCCTCAATTTTTTTCTTAAAGATTAAATATAATATTAAACCTACGATAAAGCCAATCGTAATATTGATAAAAAAACATAGTACTGCAGAAATTCCTATTATAGGCAAAGTATTGGGTTTAAAATCTTTAAAAGCAATCCTTCCTAATAAAAACGCAGTATAGAGAAGCATGGCACCTAAAATTGCTTTTGGAAACGAAGTAAATAGTAAAAATAAAGTATAGGAAAAAAATAATCCAAGAATAATCTCTAGGATTCCCTCAAAAATCATTGAACCTCCAGTACGAGCTCCAAAGGCGTACTGAGCTGCTAATCCTCCTGAACCGTGACATAGAGGTATGCCACCTATAAATGGATTAATTAGATTCATGACACCCATATTAAATGCTAATGAATTAGCATCAATAGAATCTTTTTTCTCAGGAAATAGGTCTTTGGCCAAATTAACTGTAGCAATCATAACATTTGTTAATGTAAGAAATAATTGGGCAATTCCAGCAAGTAACATACCAATGACTAAATCTTGCCAATTGGGGATATAGACTGTGAAAGATGGCAATTGAAACATAATATCTGAAACTACAACTGCCCCTGTATAAAAAATTATAAAATAACCCATAAACATGAGTATTATCGCTGAAGGAATTCGTTTGTTTTTAATAAATACTAGAATTATTGCAACAGCAATGAATCCAAGTATTAAATTATCGATAAATAATAAAATTGCTGCCCAACCAAGAATTAATCCCAAACCAAGTTGGATGCCTCTCACTGCGATTGTAGGGACTTTTTCAACAATTTTATTCAGCTTTTTAGAAAATCCAAGAATAGTCCATATTATTCCGGTTCCGAAACCTGTAGAAATTACGAGCGATGGAGTCCATTTCTGAGCTAATGCTACAGCACCAATCGTCTTTTGAGGTTGAACTGGTAAAGGGAGATTATATTTTATTCCTAATACAATATTTGTAATGCCTAAGCATAAAAAGATACCAGCGGGATTTAATCCTACAATTAGCACATATCCTATGATAAATGGAACTAAAGTCCCCCAATCTCCAAAAGCACCTCCAAATTCTCTTAGTGAAATTTTTCTATATTGCTCGGTTTTGATTTCAAGATCTTTATTCATGGATTCCAAAATACATCAAACCTAATAATTATTTTAAATTAAAAATTTTTTTTTGCTTCTTAAATTAAAATTTATATTAAATTAGAGATTTTACTGACCATTTCTTCTATATGATTGAGAGCCGCCCCATAGTGGGTTTCATTAGGAAAATAGATTGCTTCACAGTTAGGAATGCGTTTTTCCATATATCGAGCCATGCCAATGGGAACTTGATCATCAATTTCGCCATGAAAAATAAATACTTTTATTTCAGGAGAAATATCTTCGAGTTTGAATCCCCAGTATCGTGCATAGAGTTTACCTTCATGTGCAACCCATTTAGAACCTTGAAGAAACGCTTCAAATGTTTCCTCAGCAAAAAGTCTATTCAACCGTGGATCTTGAAATAGTTTTTGATCAGCTTCTGGAAAATCATTTAAATTTTCTAAAAGGAGTTTTTGCGCATCTTCAACACTTTTGCATTTCCTACTAAAACCAAACCACATTAAAAATCTTAGTAGCCAGGGAATTTTTTTAGCTATGGTAAATAAAACACGATTGCTTTTTTTCATTCCCTCTGTTCCTGCTTCCAACGGCCCCATACCTCCACAAATCGCAGCAGTTACGAGTCGTTTTGCTGGAATTTTATAAGCACAGGCTAATGAATATGGACCTCCCCCTGAAATACCGATAACGGCAAATTTCTCGATATTTAAAGCATCGGCAAGCTCAAGTACATCATCCGGCCAATCTAAAAAGGTTCTTTTTGGTTTGGGATCTGAGAGTCCTAATCCCGGTCGATCGATAGAAATTAGACGGATTCCGCTTTTTTCTAATCCTTGCTCACCAGCTCTTGCTTCCAATCTTGATCCTGGAAAACCATTAAAATAAAAAACGGGTTTTCCATTAATATTACCTAATTCCGCATATCCTAAAATTCTTCCATCTTTTAATACTATTTTTTTTCTATATTTATCAATATCGTTCAATTTGATAACACCTATGTAGTTGTTTCATGTAATACTACATCAATAAGAAAGTTATTAAATTTTTCATACTCTTCAGTATTTAACAAGTGAGCAGAATCCTCGAACCATATAAATTGTTTCTTTGGAGCTTTTAATTGATTAAAATAGTTCTCTGCAAGTTCGAAGGGAGTATTATAATCATAACGACCCATGCAAATATAGACTGGAACTTTTAGTTCGGATATTTGCTTGAGAAAGTCAATTTCGAATAGTTGGGACCACATAATCTCCATGGAAAACTTCAAACCTCTAATAAATTTAATCATATCTTTAAGTGAATATTCAGGAGACCCAAGAGCAATTTTAATATAGGGCCACCAGCTTGTTTCGTTATGCATAACGCCATTAAACTTCATGAGCCATTTTCTTTGCTTTCTTAATGTTTTTGTATCGTTGATATCCTTTTCAGGATATGGTTCAAGTTTTATAAGTTGTTTAAGAGCCTTTTTATTACCTCGTTCTTTAGCTTGATCAATGGTATATTTATAAGATAATTTTTCGTTTTCCAATATATTTACAACTTGTCCAATGCCAACATAAGCTTGAATAAGCTCTGGGTATCGTGAAACGACTAAAGTTCCTAAAATGCTACCCCATGAATGGCCTATCAGAAATAATTTTTTTTTATTAAACCGATTTAATAGCAACTGGATTAATTCATGAGTATCCAATATAAATTGCTCAATATTCATGCTCTCTTTTGGAATTCTCCTAGAATATGATTTACCAGCACCTCTTTGGTCCCAGTTTACCACTATAAAGTGCTCTTCTAAACCTCTCTGAAATTTGTAGGCAAATGGACCTTCAGTACTACCGGGACCCCCATGTAAAAATAAGAGAATCGGATTGCCCTTATCATGCCCACGGATAATTATCCACTGATCCATACCTCCTATTTTTACCTTTTCTAAAGAGGTAACGCTATTTGATTTAATGTTACCACTACTATCTTTAATTCTTGGCGTTCTTGAATAAAAAATACGTAATGATACCATAATAATTAGTCCTATTTTATTTAATTTAAAGATTTAACTTCTATTGATTTAGAGGAGAAGTCCTGAAGATTCTTATTCTTTTAGGAATATAAAGGATTAAATCAATAATTTTCAATTGGTAGCAAATTTATTCTTAAATTTACAAATTCCTAATACTTAATTCTATTATAGAAGCTTTATATACAAGTTAAAAGTAATACTTATAATAAAGATACTATAATGTAAATTCTCCCCAAAATCCAAAATCAAGGTAATAAAGAAAAGAAGGGGTATTTTATATTGACTGAATTAAAAGTTTCTGAATGGGATGTAGTATCATCAAAAAAAACAATTTCTTATTCAGTCGGATTTTTTATCCCGTATTATTTAGGAGTATTCTTCTCTACTTTTGTATTTTATTATTACGAGGTTGTAATTGGTTTGCCAATTCTTTTGATTGCGCTTGCTTTTATAATTTACGCAATATGGAATATGTTAAACGATCCACTTATAGGATATTTAACAGACAAGCCTATGAGATGGACTAAAAGATGGGGTATGCGCACTCCATGGATTATTATTGGATTATTTCCTAGTATTATATGTTATTTTTTTATCTTCACGCCTCCTGAAGTAGATGCTAAAGTAAATCCTATGCCAATTTTTATATATTTAGTGATTGTTGTTTGTATCTATGATACATTTGTATCATTATATTTAACGCATCTGAACGCGGGATTTCCAAACCAATTTCGTACGGATTTTGAACGTAGAAAGGCAAGTGTTCCTCAAAACATTATTCCTAATACAGGAACGTTTTTATTAAGTCTTATCCCTCCTTTTTTGCTGATATATGGTGATAGAAACTCAATGATAACCATTGTTGCCATAGTTTTAACAATAATTTTCTTTTGCGCTTTTTTTTTAATACCAGGTATTCGGGAATCTGAGGAAATAAAAGACCGGTATCTTAAAGGTTATGATGATCAAGAACGGGAATCCTTTTGGAAGTTGATGAAAATAGCGTTCCATCATAAAAATTATGTAATTGCCCTTATGACATATGCTCTTTATCTTGCAGCTTATGGTTTATGGTTGACTTCCTCGATATATTTTATTAAGGATGTTTTAAGACTTCCATTTAGAGTAACAGTATATTTACAATTGGCAATTTTTTTAGGTTTTACTGGATTCGTCCCCTTCTGGGCCAATGTGGCTAAAAGATTAGGACATGTTAAGACTTATACATTAGGATGTTTACTTGTAAGTCTAACATTGCTTCCAACTTTATGGATAACAACATTATGGGAGGCAATTTTATATAATTTCATTGGAGCTTTTGGATTCGGCTGTTTTTATATCATGCTTTATCCAATCGCATCTGATACTTACGATGAAATCACTGCAGATATTGGTAAACATCAAGAAGCAACATTATCAGGAATAAGAACTTTTTTTTTCCGCACATCACTTATTACAATTGGCTTAGTTATATCAGCTGTACATATCTTAACTGGTTATAATCCGGACCCAGATGCAACACAAACACCCTTAGCAATCTGGGGTATTCGAATACATATGGGATTAATCCCTTCGCTTATGATGCTTTTCGCATTTATACTGATGTATAAGTATTACGACCTTAAGGATGAGAAAAAACAAGCAATGATCACCAAATTACGCGAATTAGGTCTCTAATATCTAAAATAGGGATTATTAACCATCTTTTTTATTATTTTTTTATGCTCGTTTTTTAAGGGAAAAAAGATTTTCAAATATGTGATACCCGCTTGGATTGCTTTTCTCATTGTTATTTCTTTAATATTAATATTTTCTAAGAAAGAACTTGGGATTATTTTAAGTATAGGGACGATAATTTTCGCCATACTGACACAAGTTAACCTTGTTGAGTCGTTTATTGTTGTATCCACTAATCCATCTATTATTCTTTTAGTAATAGCAGTAGCACTCATTCCGATTCTTGGAGGAATCATGGAAGAATCAGGTTTAATGCTTGAACTTATTCAAAAGATGAAAATTTCAAAAAAGACCTCATTGATGGTTAGTCCTGCCTTTTTTGGATTATTACCTGTACCAGGAGGCGCTTTAATGTCAGCACCAATTGTAGATCAAATTGATCCAAGTATAGATGTTAATCGTAAAGTTGCAATTAATGTATGGTATAGACATGCATTAATTTTGATTTATCCCCTCTCTACAATCTTAATTGTCAGCAGTGTACTGGCGGGGATTTCATTATATGTAATAGTGGTTGCTATGATTATTCCATTCATTGTAATGATATTAGTTGGGTATTTTACATTACTTCGTAGTGTTGATATAGAAGTTGCGGAATATGAGCGGGATGTTAAAAGGGTACTTCGAAATTTATTTCCTATTATCATTGCACCCATTATCGATTTTTTTGGAAGAACATTCTTAAATCTTGCATATCCAGAAATATTTCTGCTTATTGGTTTATGTGTAAGTATTTGGATTGCTATGGTATATTCAAATATGAAACTTTCAAATCTTAAAGAAATAGCTAAAAAGATGAGAATATGGCGATTCTCATTATTAATTTTTGCAATCTTCTGGTTTTTAGAAGTTTTCATTAGAACAGGATTACCAGAAGATATAGGAGCATTACAAATTCCGTTTTTATTCTTTATCTGTCTAGGTTTTGGACTGGGATTTGCTACGGGACGAACTCAATTACCGCTCTCAATTTTAATTCCAATTTATCTTATTCAATATAGTCTTACCATGATGAGTTTACTTGATTTCGTATTACTTTATTCTGCAACATTTTTAGGTTATTTGGTTACTCCGATTCATCCCTGTGTGTCATATAGCGTGAATTACCTCAAAACAGAATATAAAGATGCTTTCAAGTATTTAGCTTTTCCAACTTTTATCTGTTTTGGTATTTTGCTTGCTTTTTATGGCATTGTTTCAATTTTCTAACAAACTCGTATATATTGCTCATTTTAGCTTTTTAGATACATTTTTAAACTCTAGAAAACAAAGTTAAACTACCACTAAATCCATTAATTTTTAATTTAAAAATTATAATAGTTTAAGGAGGTTATATTAATGGGATCAGTACCAGAAGAATTTGAAAGAGAAGCACTACTAGGTGCACAAACAAATAAATCTAAACTTGTTGTTAAAAATCTCTCTAATGCTTTTAAAAGTGCTGGAGCATGTGAAGAATTTTATGATGTAGTTGGTAAGGTTGTGAAAATGAATGCTTCCCTTTTTATGGATTGCTATGGCGATCTTGAGGGCAAGTTAAAAAAAATAACTCCTGATCAACTAACGGAAATGGATAAACATATTTTAAAACATCAAGTTCTACTTTCTGGAGAGGAGGTCAAAACATCTTTTTATGGAACTCTAACCCAAAAAGGAGGATTAGCGGTTTATGGGAGAATATACCTCACAGATTATCGTTTAATTGCTATAGGTCCTAAAGCAGAAGGTAAAGTTGACACCTATGGAATGGCGCGAATTGGAGGGATAGTTGGAGGTAGGATAGGAGCAATAGCGGGAGCAATTGCGGGATCTAGTTTGAATTATCGTCTTAAGGCAATTAGAAATGGTATTAAAAAAGCTGTTCATCAAGAATTTAGTGATTCAGATTTCGTTGAATATGGATATATGTATCCGATTATAGGTGCCTATGAGCAGATATCTAAAAAAGGTACAATCTCATATAAAGTTGATCTTGAATATGAGAAAAAGGGGAAGACCAAACAAACGACCTTGAGTTTATCCGTATCACCAGCTAAAGAAAAAGGTGAATCTAAAGGAGATTTTAACAAAAGAAATGAAGATATTTCAAATATATTTCTTGAAACTCTAAAAAAATAATTTTTTTTCTTGTTCTTTCGCTCTTTAATATAAAGAAAAGAAAAAATATTAAATTCTTTTTTTAAAATTACTACTACAAAAAAAATTATTGATTTTATTGTGTTTCTATTTAAGGTTTTACTCAATAGAAAAAAGTATCTTTCTCTATTACATACATAAAAAAATAAAAAAAATAATATTAACTAATCAATTTTGGGCTTTTCGGGAGGATTTCCCAACATTTCATTCATAAGCGGGATAAAATTATCAAAATGACCTGGTAATACTTTTTGAACATAAAACGCTTCAGCACCATTTAAATTTACCTTCCTTCCAATATTAGCAGACATAGAATTCAACAATCTTTTTGCATATTTCGCAAGTTTTTTCAGTTGATCTTTGGTAACATCTGCAGGGTCAATTCCTTCCCCCGGGGCAAATAAATCAGCTATAAGGGTTAACGTGGCCTCAAATTTAAGAGCAGCTTCAATTTTTTTATCAAGAGTTGAACTAATATCCACAAAATAGTTTGGTTGATGACCAAGTAATCCCATGAACCAGATTTCTGAACATGAATATGGTTCCACTCCACGATCTTTAATTTGATCAGAGTATAATAATGGGAATGCAGAAAATGCTCCTGCTTCAGCTGCCATCCTCCCTACAATTACATGATCAGGATGAACTTCATATTTAACCCATGGGTCAAAGGTAATGAGACGATCTGCCTTTAATTTTCTTACATAATAGCAAAGCTCTTCTCGTAGCTTAGCCCCATCTATGAAGCCTCCATCAGGATACCCTAGCATTATGGTTTCTTTTACACCTAGAACATTATTCGCTGCTCTGAGTTCTTTTTCCCTCATTTGAGCGACATCATCTAACGTTAAATCCGTTCTTAGGGTTCCTACATTGCCACTGGTAACACAAATTGTAGAGATGATATGCCCTTGATCTGCCCATTTGGCAATTGTTCCCGCACTAAAGAAAGTTAAGTCATCCGGGTGGGCTATGACTGCTAAAATATTTTTAGATTCTGCTTTCATATATATCACCTTATCTTATTATTTTATAATTTATATTACGTAAGATGACCTTAAATAGTTCACAAAAATATAATATAGATAAGAGTTTTTCTCTATTTTATAAAAAAATTCAAAAAAAAATTATTTATTTACTGTTTTGCACTTTCTTCTCGATAATTTCCTCGGACCAAAAGATAAATTATTAATCCTAAGACGTTAAAGATCAGAACGATTAGCAACCAAACTTCTGGATTCGGTATATGCCTTCTTACGGCATCTCTATGGACATAATATGCCATTATAATTGCGAGAGATATAATAAGAACCCACCAGAGACCCATGAAAATCCACCAATTTGGACCGAAGACATCATACCACCAATTCATCATATTATACTCTTCATCATGCATATGTTCATCGAAAATCATTAAATCACCTCAGAATTTCTTAAGAATAAACAGCTATTCTGGTGTTTTAAAATTATCCGTTATAAATAATTTAAAATTCGGGAAGTTTGTGTTAAGAAATAACATTGTACCATACTATTTCTTTATAATTTATTAGAAAAAAAAAAAGAGAATATCTTATATCTTATATAACAAATTAGGAACTATTCCTCTTCCATAAAACAAATGAAATTGATCCAATTAAACCCAGTAATACCGGGTAAATAATTACTTCCAATAAAGATGGGTTCGCATTGTAGCCAAATAGAGCTTTGAACAGTGATCCGGTTATTTCAAGCCATTCTGGTGTTGTCGGATCTCCATCAGGAAAATCTTCTGGCAAAATATGTTTAATATTCCAAACCTCTGCTATTATTGGATTTACGATCCCCGCTTCTATAAGTTCGTGTATCCCATAAGTAATTAACCCTGCTGCAAATAGGATAAGAATTACATTTGTAATTTTAAAAAAGACTGATAAGTTTATCGTTTTTATTCCGAAAAATGTTAATATTCCTATGATTAATGCAATTCCAATACCGATTAAAGATCCAAATATTACTGCATTTGGATCAAGGTCACCAACTTTTGTTGCCCCTGTTAGTAATAATACTAACTCAATGCCCTCTCGAATGATAATTATGAATGATAAAACTGTTACGGAAAAGATTTTTTCTTTCTGAATTGATTGTTCTACTTTTTCTTCTAAATGTTCCTTCATTTTGGGTCCTTCTTTACTTACCCATAAAATTAATGTTATAATGAAAATTCCTGAAATAATAAATGTAAATCCTTCGAAAGTTCCTTCCAAAATACCAGTAAATCCTCCAAGCAAAACTGTAAAAATAATGGCAAAAACAACACTTGATATTACTGCTAAAACACTGCCAATATAAACATATTTATTGTAATATCGCTGATCTGAATTTTTCAAATATAAGAGAATAATCACTAAAACTAAAACTGCTTCTAAACCCTCCCTGAAACCTAAAAAAATTGGAATAATAAAATCAAAATAATTCATTACTAGTTGCACCTAAATATAAAATTTTGACTATTCATTCTATATATTTAAAATATTTAATTTTTGATCTTATTCAATATAATGATTATTATCAAAGATTTTATAAAATAATTAGCTAATTAAAATAAAATTCTTGATTTATAATAGGCTAATTCAAAAATTTATATGTTAAAATTGTAAGAAAATTTGGATTTAGCTGAAATTTACCTTTCTAACAATAGTAAAAAAATTAAGGATTAGTTCAAAATTAATTATAAATAAGGTTTTTCATACATTTTTTTTCGGGCTCCATATTTTTTAGCTTGCACTTTCCAATCAAAATTTCCAACCATAGTATAGAGTTTCTTCGGCATAGTGCGTTTCGATATAAGATCGGTGGATACTTGAGGAATATTTTCTCTCCTTGAGAGTGCGACAGCAGCAATATCTAATCCTTTTATGATATTTCGGACAACTCCTCCTCGTTCTTGTAATGGTTTGCCTTGTATAACTCCCCCCATACCAAGTGCTAATCCTCCTTTCCATTCAAATCCAACCTCCTGAGCAAAAATTTTTGAGATATTCACCGCAATATCATTTTGCTCTGCCTCAGGAAATCCAGAATTTACAATTATGGCAAAACCTTGACGTTTCGGTTGTACTAAATTCTTTCTATATTCAGAAATACTCTCTAAAGCTTTAATAACTGGAGCAGGTAAACTATCTACATAAAGAGGAAATGCCATAATTATGAGATCTGCCTTTTCTACCATAGAAAATAGTCTTATTTGACTTTCTTTATTTTTTACTAACTTATGTATATATCCTACTTCCTTTATCCAACCATTTTCTTCCAGTTTTGAAGTTAAATAATTCCCGAGAGATGCTGAGCTACTTGCTGAGCCTTTAGGGCTCCCAATCAATAATAGAACGTTATTATAATTATTCATGACATTCCCTCTACAGATTTTAATGACAATTTAAAATTTTTATAAAATTCTGATGGATCTTGCCCTTTAATGAATATATGTGTATCATGAAAGGGAGGTGCCATATTTAATGCGTTTCTATCAACTAATGTTTTGAAAATTTGCATCTTTTCATCATTACCATAATTTAGATAGCCTACTACCAGTAATGAAAATCTTTTTTCATATCTTTGAACATGGTGAATTTCTCCCTCAACTTTCTTAAAAAATGGCAAAAGATTAGGTATTAATCTATCGACAGCTTTTTTTAGTTCAGAAGAATAGCCTCCAAATGTGACAGGTGTAAAAAAGAGTAATAAGTCGCTTTGGATTGCTAATTTCGTAATCTCCCTGGAGTAATCATTAATAACACATTCACCAGGCGTTTTTATCCAACATTCGAAACACCCCAAACAATGAGAAATCTTAATATCTTTAAGAATCAAAGAGGTAACTTCCCATCCAGAATCCCTTAACTCATCAATCAGATGATTATATAAATCTTCAATTTCGGGATCCTGTTTTCGCGTTCCATTTAGAATTAATGCTTTCATAATTGGAATATTACTTTATAAATAAAAAGCGTATTGGAGACCATTTTTTATAATAGCTCTGAATTACACTAGTTTTAATCAGGGATAATAATAGTATGATTCTCTTTTACTTTATAATTTATCAAATTAGAATAAAGTTGTAAAAATTTTATTGATATGAGGTACATTATATATTATGCATGAATTTGAAAAATCAAATTGGAACAAAGCCGAATATTCAAATAAATACTTAGATAATGCGGATATTTACATCCAAGAAAGAGAAAATCTACTAAATATAGTTGCTTCTTTTTATCGTAAATTTATTAAGGATACTAAAAAAAAGAGAGTTCTCGATCTTGGATGTGGTAATGGAATTCTCTCAAAAACACTTTATATGCAAAAAGGAGGTATGGAAATCGTAGTTATTGATGGATCTAAAGATATGCTGACTGCGGCAAAAAAAGAACTTGAGGGGATGCCTATATCAGAATTTTGTCAAATTTCATTTGAAGAAATAATTCAAGGAAAATTCAAAAGGGGCTTATTTGATTTTATAGTCTCTTCATTTGCCATACATCACATTGAATTGCCCCAGAAAAAGAAGCTATTTAAGAGGATTTTTGAAATGATGTATTCAAATGCTTATTTTTTGAATATTGATGTTGTTTTATCAAATTATAAGGATTATAATGAATGGTATTATGATTTATGGAAAGAATGGATAATCTGCCGGCAAAAGTTACTAAATCTTAATAACTCTTTCGAACAAATTCCGGAAGAAGCAAGAAATAAGCCTGAAAATCATTACGATCTATTAAATGCCCAATTGGATTCTCTTAAATCTATAGGCTTTTCT
>JBHLNT010000044.1:0-26965 GCA_048941265.1 Promethearchaeota archaeon | reverse complement strand
TCAAAAATTAATTTAATTCCATAATTTCTAAATTTTTCGATTTATCTTAATTAAAATTATCTAATTTTTTAAGAAAGTCAATTTCTTCATAGATTTTCATTAAAATTATGAAATAAATTATGAGATTATTGTTTTAGATAAAGTTTATAATCTTTATTTAATTGAATAATAACAATTGACTCAAAATTTACCCTATTAAGATGAAAATAGGCATAATAAAACATTTGATCCCAGGACCTAATGCTAGTGTCATTAATACGCTAAAACTTGCACAAGGGTTTTTCGAATTAGGTCATGAAGTTGAAATTTTGGCAATTGAAGAATTTAAACAAACTAAATGGAAATTTAGAATAAAAAATGTACATGATTTTTTCAATATTGATTATCGTATTAAAATCAAATATTTCAAGGGTAGTCTACTATTCTATTTTAGAAGATCTAAATTTATGTTGCCTATCATTAATTTTCTCCTATTATTTCCAAAATTATTTGATTTCTTAGATCCAGAAATAAAAATAAGTAAATATTGTAAAAAAAATAATTTTGAATTAGTAATCTGTAGGGATACATTTAGAGCAGCACTTAACAATATTATTAATAAAATACCAACTGTAATCGATTTACATGGGTATAAGAATATCTGGGAGATGAAGGATGTATTAAAATTAAAAAATAGTAAGTATTTTAAAGGATTTATGGTTTTAAATAATTTCATTAAGCGAAAATTAATAAATGTAGGTTTTCTTGAAAATAAAATAAAGGTAATGGATAATGCTATTAATTTAAAGTTATTTGATGGAATAAATGAAGATAAATTAAGTCTAAGAAAAAAATTAAATTTACCATTAAATAAGACGTTAATACTCTATACTGGTGCTATAAATATAGATAGAGGTATCGATGTTGTTTTAAATGCTGCAAATATCTTAAACAAAGAAAAATTTTCTTTCTATTTTATTGGGAGTAGAAAAAAAAGAATTAAAATATGGAAAAAATTTATTAAAACCAATAATATTCAAGCTGATATAACTTTTTTGACTGTACAACCATTTAAGGTAATCCCTTATTATCTAAAGGCTGCAGATATTTTATTAGCAACATTCTCATCAAACTGTCCTACACTAGAATTTATGTCTCCAGTAAAAATTTTTGAATACATGGCTTCAAAAAGGCCTTTTATCGCTACAAATATAGGAAGAAATAGCGAAATCTGTAGTAATAATGAATGTTTATTTACTAATGTGGATGATCCAATCGATCTAAGCAAAAAAATTAAAAAGTTAACTAAAGATAAAGATCTACGAGAAAAATTAATAAATAATGCTTATAAGAAAGCCAAAGAGCATACTTTTAATGAAAGATGTAAAATTATTCTTGATTTGCTATAATTTTACTTCTATACGAATGCTAATTATTTTCAATTAATTTATCATTCAAAAAAATAGCATTGCCCCACCAATTAGATATGAATGAATGATATTTTATCATTGTAAACCCTTTTTGTTTTAAAAAACCGGTTAAATCATTGAATAATTTTTGACCACTAAATATCTCTTGGAGTTCTACTTCCACGAACAGAGCTTGAACATTGAAAATAAGATCTCCCATCCCTTCCAAAGCTTCATATTCGGCTCCTTGTAAATCCATCCAACACAAATCAATTTTATCGATACCTCTATTTTTTGCCCATGTATCAATTCTTATAGCATCCACTTCAATTTCTTTCTGTTTTGGTTTTCCTTTAACTTTATATTTAAACAAGCTACTCCCACCAATATTATTAGAAACCACTGAATAAAACTTTATTTTTCCGTTTTTGTTATAAACCGCTTTTGGAACAATTTCAATATTTTCCAAGTTTACAACATTATCTCTACATTTCTTTAAACCAGGGGGATTACATTCAAATGCGAATATTTTAGCACCAGGATATATTATAGAAAATTCAATACTTTGCATCGCGTCTCGAGAACCTAAATCCAATATGATTCTTGGCTCAGAAATTTTCTCTTTGATAAAGTCTAAAAATTCGGATTCAACTTCTTTTTTTGGTGAATGTAAAATTTTCCAATAATAAATATTTTTTATTGAAACTCGAGTAATTTCGTTTTTGATTTTTTTAATATAAATATTATCAGTACTATGAATAGTTAAAATAATCTTGATTAACAATTGTATAATGAAGAACTCGCCTACTCTATGGTATAATTTAGCTAAATATTTATTAAAAAAGACATTTCTCATTTACTTTTAGGCTCGGAATAATTTTATTTAAGAAATATAATATAGCAAACCTTTTAAGATTATTAACAGAATTTCTCATCTAAATGCTTATACTTTAATGATGATAATTCTTCAAATTTTAATTTTTCTTTATGATAAGCACAATTAATCCATTTGCACAAGGAAAGGGAGTGCCAAATCTTTCTTGTGTTAATTAAAAATTTAACTATTTTTTGGTACTTGTATTTTTCCATGTCTGACTTTACTTATCGCTGTTTTATTTAAGGCATTCTATCAATTATGTTTAATTTAATTATTGTAGTTATTTAAAAAATTTCAATTTTTTGCTGAACGTTCCTAAATGGTTAGAAAATTTGTTAAAAATATTACTAGAAAAAAGAAAAATTATTATTTCATAAAAAATTTGAAAATTAAACATAGAAACTTAAAGCTTCATGATTTAAATTTTTCTATTCAATATTAAAATCCCTTAATAAACCCCTTATAGGTGTTTATGAATAATTAATATTGTCTTTGGAAGATTTAAAACGTTTCTTGATCTTTTAGAAGTAATAGTATGAAATCAAAATATTGATGATTAATTTTTTTTTACAATAATTAATATTAGTAGATATGAATGCCAAAAATGATATTATAAAAACTAGACTTTTAAATGTTGCAATTAAATTTATTGACTTTATTTATGTAAGAAAAAAAGTCATAAGTTTAAGGATTATGAAAAGAATCTTATTAACATTTAAATCAGAAATAGTATTTTTAGTTGAGGAGTCTAATTGGGCAATTGAATGGGTTGGTAATTATATAACTCATAATTTGCGAAAATTTTATTCTATTAACGCTGAAATTGGTTCTCAATATTTCGCAAAAAGAAAAATAATTCATTATGGAGCTATAACATGTTTATTCAGAAAAAATTCAATCATTAATTTAGATAAAACCAATAACCATATCCTTTCTTGGCATCATATTCCTTCAGATGAAACTTACGCTAAATTAATTCGATATTTAAATACAAAATTAGATTTAATACAGACATCAAATATCATTTCGAAAAAAAAATTAATTGAATTTGGTTTCGAGGAAAAGAAAATCGTTGTTATACCTCTTGGTGTTGATTTATTAAAATTTAAGCGATACAACAAAGATAAGAGAAAGCAATTAAAAAAAAAATTTGAATTACCTGAAGATAAAATCATCATAGGCTCATTTCAAAAAGATGACTGGAAAAATGGAATACCTGTAGAGAGAAAAGGACCTGATATTTTTTGTGAAGTAATGGAAGAGTTAAATAAAAATTTTGAGATACATATACTTCTAACTGGTCCGGGGAGAATTTATATTAAAAATAGATTAGAAAAAAATAAAATTCCCTACACTCACATATTCCTGAATAATTATTGGGATGTGGTTGAATGTTATAATGTATTAGACTTATATCTCATAACATCCAGAAATGAAGGCGGACCTTTAGCATTATTAGAAAGTATGGCTACTGGTGTTCCAGTCGTAACTACTAGAATGGGAATGGCACCAGAACTTATTAATAATGGTATAAATGGATTTATTACAGATATAGACGACGTAAAAAGTCTTTATGAATCTTCGGTAAAAATTATAGAAAATGATGGATTGAGAGAAGATATGATTAAAAATGCTATTAATACAGTACAGGATTATAGCTGGGAAAAAATCACTAAGGAATATTATAAGAAAATATACAAGCGATTCTTAGAAACCTAATTTCATAATATCAGTAAAACTTTTTATTTGTACACATTTCGTAATTTATAAGCATGTTATTAAAGAAATTTTTATAGTTTTGATTTTATTTTATCATATTATTAAATTACAATATTATCCTTTTTGAATGAAGAATATATTTTTACTTGTACTTGATAGCGTGAGAAGAGATTTTTTCTTTGACAGTTTTTTAAGTCAGCTAAATGAATTGAAAAATGATTTTGTTCAATTTACTAATTGTCACTCCATTTACACATCCACGTGTTTATCACATTACACAATTTTTTTTGGTGATTATTTTGGAAAAGCTAGAAATCAAAACTTTCCTGCCCAGCTAAAGAATTTTGGATATAAATCACGATCATTTTGTAATGGAGCGATTATAAGGTTATACCCTCTAAAAGGGAATTTAGAACCTAGTTTAAATAATAAATTACCATACCGAAATGATATTATCAGAGACTTAGGAATTGAACCGGCTTTCAATTGGAATAGAGAACTATTTGGAAGTAAATTTGAAGATTATACTGAATGTGCTGATGACGAAAAAAACAAAATTTCTGAAAAGTGGAAAAAATATATAATTGACAATAAAGAAAGAAAGAATATTATTTTTTTACACTTTTGGAATACTCATCATAATTATAACATCAATGAATATTTAAAAGCCAAGATTGAAGGTGAAAATATTAAAGAAATTGGCCAAAATTTACTGGCTAAGATTATAAATAAGGAAATAACAGAAAAATTCGTAAAAAAAGTTTATTCTACACGGATATATGAAATACTATCAACATATATTAAAGATTTAATTAAATTATTAAAAGAAAATAATATATATACAGATTCTCTAATCATTATTACATCTGATCATGGAGAGGGCTTGGGTGATATAGGTTTTCATTTTACCAAAAGATTACATAAGTTTTACGATAAAATAAAAAATTTTATCCTAATGAACTACAATGAAATAATACAGAAGAGATTGAGATTTCTTCCAAAAATAAAGACTTTTTATTTATCGAAATATGACTTTTTTACATTTTATCATAGTGGTCAATTTAAGCTACAAAAACAGATCCCACTATTAGTTAAATTCCCTAATAATGAATTCGGAGGTAAATTTTATGATAATAAGGTCTCTCTATTTGATATAATTCACACTGTTAATAATCTGATTGATAAAAAGATTAAAATTGGAAATTTTTATGGACATTCTCTTTATTCTCTTTTAAAAGAAGGGGAGACTTCAAGAGAGAAATATAAACTAGATGTGGAGATAAAAAAATTAATCACTTTAGAAAAATTGAAAGGAATTTAAATTATTGAAAATTAACTTTAAATTTTTCCTTAATAGGAAAACTATAACATTCTTTTTTTAGATTTTAATTATTATTTAAAAATTAGAAAATCTATTAATTTAATTTCTAAACATAATTTTTCCAGAAAAAAATTGTAAAGTAGGCAATACAATTAATTTAGGTAAAAATAATGGATATGTAAAGGAAAATGAATTATTTCTTTAATTCGGGACTAGAATAAGAAAAAAGTTGTTTAAAAAGAACTTTAAATATAAATAATTTATTTAAATGCAAGTTAAGAAATATATCTTTTAAAAATGCTAATAAATTAATAATTCGTGTTTTATAGAGCATAGTAACAACTGCCATTATGATTATATTCTTTAATTTCTTTTTATTCTTGATTAAATTAGAAGCATTTATAGGTAAAGGAATATCACCTATTCTAAAATAATCTAAAATGTCCTTTATATCTTCTTTTGAAATTCTGAGATTATGTTTTTGAGATGATTTTTGGAATAATCCTCTAATTTTTTCATTACCAGCAATTAAATGAAAACCATTTTCACCTAAGACTTTTTTCAAAGTTAACAATGAGAAATAATATAGATGTTCAATCACAAAAAATTCTAAAAAATCCCTCTGGTTAAAGATTCCTGGGAGTTCTATAAAAAAATAACCATTATTTTTTAAACATGCCCGAATTTTTTTTAAACAATCATCAATTCTATGTAGATGTTCGAGAATATGAGAAGCGATAATTAAATCAGCTTTTTTGGGATAATTTTTCAATTCATCTATGCTACCTTTTTTTAAATTTAAACCTTGGTTTACACCAAAATTTAAAAAATTCATATTAAGATCCACTCCAAATGTTTCAAAACCGGCATCTTTAAAAATTTTTAACATTCCCCCAGTTCCCGCTCCAAAATCAAATACCACTCCATTAGTTAAAAGAGTGTTTTTTTTTATGAAATTCAAAATTTCCCTTCCTCTTTCTTTTTCTCTTTTGAAAGTGTGTGAGAGAATTTCCTCTTCATTCATATCATTAGGGCCATATGAAAATAGTTCTCTATAATATTTTTCATAGAATATACCGATATCCTTTTCAGATATCCGAGGATTTGCTCGAACTAAACCACAATTTTGGCATAAAACAATTCGCAGCTTAAATCCTAAACGATCTTTCATCGCAATAACCAGATCATTATTAGAAGAACATCTACAATTTGCTCTTTCCCATTTTATAATTCCATTCTTAAAATCAGAAATTATTTTCTTTTTTATCCTTTTTTGATTACTTTTTAATTCAGTTCTACTCTTCCCATCATATTTGTAGAGACAAGATAAATAGATTTTAGGCATAAGTTCTAATTTTTAATAAATTATCATATTTTAAGTATATTATAATTTAATCTTATATATTAGATAAAATTATAACTTGTAAGAATAATAAATTTGTTTTTATATACGTTAATATGGTTTTTAAACTATTAAATTAATACTAAAGAATTTGTAAAATCTGGAGATAAGCCCAAAAACTTAATATTTTTATGGATTAAACCCTTTTAATTAACATCATAATTTAGCTTAATGATATTAGCTGGTGTTTTTTAAATAACTAATATAGTTATTGGCATTGATGGAGGCTGTTTTGAGCATATTGAGCCATTATTAAAAGAGAACCTATTACCTAATATAAAAAAGATTATAGAAAATGGCTTTTTTGCTAACTTAGAAGAGACGATCCCCCCTATTACTGTACCTTCTTGGGCATGTTTGTTTTCAGGACTGACACCTGAGCAATTAGGATATTTTGACTTTGTTCACCCTGTAAAGGGGCTTTTTAGTTCCCATATATGGCAGAATTATTCAATATTTTCACTCATCAAATCCAGATCTTTTATTTTAAATGTACCAGGAACATATCCAGCCTGGAAAATAAATGGAGAGATGATAGCTGGTATGATGGCTCCATCACTTAATTGTTTTCCACCTGAATTAAAATTTATATTAGAAAAAAATTGGATTAAAAGTGAAAACAGTGTTTTTGAAGCTTTTAAAGCTTATGAAATTAGAAAAAAGTTATTTTTAAGAAAATTAAAAGAAGATTTTGAATTTATGGTTTATGTAGCAAAAATACCTGATACTGTAACTCATTTTTCTTCCTCTGGTGAAAATCAAACTAGACGGCTTATATATCTATCATATCTAAAATTGGATAAGCTTCTCGGAGAAATTCTTAGGGAAAAAAAGGTTGAGAATATTATTATATTTAGTGATCATGGACTAAAACACTATGATAATGAACTTAATATAAGAAGATGGCTCGAGAAAAAAGGATTAATATATATAAATTTTGGAAACGGTAAAATATTAACTTCTATTTTACTAAAACTATATAATTTTATCCGGCCTCCTTACATTAAGAACAATCCACTAAGGTCTTTCTATTTTAAAATCTTAAATTTTCAAAAAAAGAGAATAAAAGATACCAAAAATCTTTCCCGTAATAACTATAGAGACGTAAGTTTAAGACGATTTTCCTCAAATGTAGGTGCATTATTTCTACAAGAAAATGAAAAAAAAAACACCATAGAAATTATGAATATGTTAAAAAAAGATAAAAACATAAAGAATGTTATAATGCCAAATATTGATGGATTCCCAGATTTATATATCATCCTTAAAGATAAATTTTATTTTGGAATTGAACCAGCATTATATTTGAAAGTAAAAATGGATATGTTTGATCATTCTGAAATGGGATTATTTTTGGCGTATGGAAAGGATATTGTGAAAGGTCAAAAAGAAATTGTTAATTATTTAAGTGTTGCTCCTACAATTTTAAAATTATTAAACATAAAGAAACCAAATTATATGAAAGGAACTGTCTTAGAGATTTTTAAAAATTAAATATATAAATATAACTATTAAAATTAGAAATTCTACGTTCGAAAGAATTTCTATGGGTTCAAAATTGATTATCTCCCTTCTATCTTAATGTCTTATAATTGAAGTATTATGAATAATGGAAATTTTATTAGTATCCACTAACAATTATTAAGGCTCAAGATAATTAATATAATTTCTAATAATATTAGCTAATTTAAGACTTAAATCTTCTCTAAATATAACGATTAGCTGATGTTCTTATGAAGTAAACATGTAAAGACAAAACTGCTTGCCAAATTTACCATATATCGATGAATTAAATAAAGATCCCATTTAATCAAAAAGTTTACAATTTTAATTAATGCTTATCGCTCTTTAGATGAAAGAGTATAAATTCTTTGATATATTTTTTATTTTAAATTGATAAAAAAATTTCTTAACCACTTTGTTCATTAAAATATTAAAAAATATTAATTAAAAGCTAAAAAAATTGAAATCAGGTAATGCTTATTGCCAATAGTGAGAAATATTAAAGATAACTTATCTCAAATCTTTGCGATTACAGAAAAAAATATTAAAATGAGTTTGAGATTCAAAATGAGTTTGATAATTTCTTTAGTTACACCAATTTTTAACATAATAATGCCAATTATTATTTTAAGTCAATTTTTCAGTTTTAATGCCAAATTTGGCCCATGGACAAAAGATAATTTTTTGGTATATCTATATTTATCTTACAATATCTTTCTTTTAAGTAAGCTTATTACAACATTTCAATCAGAATTTAGAACCGAAAAATATTGGAAAACATTACAGGCATTAATAATTGCTCCATTTTATAGATTTAATTTATTAATAGGAATTTTTTTCGCAAATTTAATACAAATATCGATACCCTTTATAATTTTTGTAGTAATTTGTTTTATTTATTATCCCATTTCATTCATAACTCTATTATTTGTGCTTCTCATCTTCTTGTTTATTGCTTTAATATTTAGCGGAATTGGCCTTATTATTGGTGTTTTTGCTATTTCTAATGAAAACTTGATGATGATTTTGAATTTTTTAATAAATATTTTAATTTGGTTAAGTTGTATCTCATATCCCTATGAATTGTTTCCTCCAGTATTCCAAAATTTTATAAATCTCAATCCTCTTTATTATATTTTTGATATTTTACGCTTAACATGGATAGAAGATAATATTATATTTACATTTAATTCCCATTTCTTTCATTTTTTTATCTTGATCTCCTTTGGTATCATTATGCCTCTTATTGGTGTGTATATATTTAATATGATTTATAGAAAATATGGTATTGTGGGTTATTAATGACAAAAAATATGATTGAAACATTTGATTTAACAAAAATTTATAAATTAAAGGGCAAAGAGAAAGAAATTTATGCCTTAAATAATGTAAATTTATCTATAAAAGAAAATGAGACCTTCGGATTATTAGGACCTAATGGTGCAGGTAAAACTACCTTAATTCAAATATTATCTACATTGAAACAGCCAACGAGTGGATATGCCACAATTAATGGATATCATATACTGAAAAATCCAAAGAAAGCTAAAGAGTCTATTGCTCTCATGTTAGATAGTCAAATGGTTTATGCAAGAATGACGGGTTATTCTAATTTAAAATTTTTTTGTAAGATATACAAAGTACCTCATGATAAAAAAAGAATATTTGATATGGCAAAAGAGTTTGGGTTAGATAAATGGTTAAATCAATTTGCAGAAAATTATTCGAGTGGGATGAAAATGAAACTTGCGTTAATAAGGACTTTTTTATTAGATCGTACAATTTTATTCTTGGATGAACCGTCATTAGGTATCGATATAGAAACAAAATTTTTAATAGCTGATAAATTGAAAAATAAAAACTCTACAATCTTGCTAACGAGTCACGATTTAAGCTTGGTAGAAAAATTATGTGATCGTATTGCTTTTATAAATAATGGAAATATTTTAAAAATTGTAAAGAAAGAAGATTTGAAATATATATTCAAAAAAGAAATAAAAATTCATTTATCAATCAATGAAAATAAAGATCAATTAAAATCAGATTTAAGTCAAAAAAATTATATTTCTGAAGTCGATTTAAATAATAAGGGTTTATATTTTATACTGAAAAATAGAGATTTTTACCCTGATCTAATCTCTGTATTGTCTAAATATAAAATTTTTAAGATAGATGAGCAAGAGGATACTCTTGAAGATGTTTTTCTTAAAATTTATTAAATTTACTTAAAATTAGATATTTTATCTCTCGAAATAAATTTATTTTATATAGTATTGTGAATATTGAAGCAGGAAATATAGGTAATCGCCATTTAAAAGCTATTAAAGGAGTCGATATAGCCTTAAATAAGATGTTGTTGATCCTAACTCTGACTTCTTTCCTTAAAAATTGTGGAAGAAAGTTTTAAATCTATTATTTTTGGTCATTGTATCTAAAACGTAATTAATATAAGAAATACATTAAATATTGATAAGGAATATGAGACTGCAGTTATAGCAACAAATTTTTACCTCAGAAGAGAAGCAATTGAGCAATTAATAGAATAATTTAGTGTAAAGTATTTAATTTTTTAATTTGCATCATAAATTTAAGATTTCCGAATTTAAATACTTGAAAATGAGATTTGAAGGGATGAAAAAATATTGCTAAAAAATTTTTTTAATTAAAAACAACTTTTATTGAATATGATAAATGAATCTCTTCTTGAAAGATTATTTCAAAAAGAGGAATTTTTTGATAGAAAAACGTCAACAAGTGAGGAAGGCGTTGATGTAATCATTCCTCTTATGAATACAAATATACTTTTTGAAAGAAGCTTAATTTCGTTCTATAGAGAAATTCCAATAAATAGATTAATTATAGGAGATGCTGGCATCACAGACGATTCACTTGATATTTTAAAAAAATTTCCTAGAGTAAAAATTGTAGAACAAAGCAAGTATATTTCTCTGGGATATTGTATAACTGAATTGATTTCACTTGTTGAAACAAAATGGTTTATATATTTACATTCTGACGTATATCTTCCAGAGAATTGGTATGATAACATGAAAAAATATCAAAATCAATATGATTGGTTTGAATGTGATAGTACCAATGTTGTTTTGATTGAATTTAAAAGGAATCTAGAAAAGATTAAAAGAGCCTATTCTGGGAGTCAGATGGGTAGAACTAAAGCCTTTAAAAATATCATCTCTAATATTGATGATGATTTTTTGTACCGAAATGAAGATATAATTTTTCAAGAATTAATTTTAAAAGAAGGTTTCAAATATGGAAGAGTTTTTGATACATTTCACTTTCATCAGATCATGAACAAAAAAGGGAAAGTGGAGCCAAAATATAAGAACGTTATAATTGAAAGAGAATTAGATGAGAAATGGGAAAAAAAAACGTATAACATGCAAGCCAGAGGTATTATTAAATATCTCCTCCCAAAACCATATTTAATAGACTCCGTAAATAAAGCTTTAAGGGTTCTTCAAAAACATGATGCCCTTAATATTAGAGAGTTTAAGCAGTGGGTTTTAAAAACCAATAAAGCATGGCTTGATCATTTATTTATTGAAAAAAAAATTCCTTTTCACTTCAAAATAATTAACAAATTTCAACAAATATTATCAACTATATTCAATTTACTAATAAATAAATATAATTCATTATTAGATGTAAAATTTATGACTCAAAAACAATTGAAAGAAAAATCAGGAAGTAAATCAAATGAATCTGCTGACATAAAGCTAAATAAAAAAATATTGGATGTGGGATGCGGTCAAGACAAGGTTCCCGGTGCAATTGGCATCGATATCGCTGATTTACCTGGAGTTGATATTGTCCAAGATTTAAATGTTTTTCCTTGGGGTGATTTTGAGGATGAGACTTTTGACGAGATCTATATGAACGATATTTTAGAACATTTAGATGATCCGATAAAGGTAATGAGAGAGTGTCATAGACTTTTAAAATCGGGAGGAAAACTACACGTTCGAGTTGTTTATTGGAATCATAAATATTCTTTTTCTGATCCTACGCATAAACATGCATTTTCAGAAATAAGCTTTACATTTTTTACAGGAGAAAGGAGATCTTATTATATGGATTTTAAATTTAAAGATTTAAAAATAAATTATTCATTCGATCCATTAGCGATTAAAAAATTTGGAAAAAATAAGAAAAAATTATTAGAAAAAGCTAATTTTTATTGTAATGTAATTAATGGTATGAATATTATCCTAACTAAATGATTGAATGTAAATTTATGATGGAGATAATTCCAAGCATTCTCTCTTAAACCAATAGTTTATTATAATAATTTGATAATTATTATCTATAAAAAGATTCTTGTTATAGACCATTTTCGTCAAAAGTTATTCCGGAGCGAGTATCTGGCATTAAATAATTTTTACAATATTTCATAATTTATCACCACCCTGGGTTTCTTTCCAAATAATCCTTTTCTATTTTATCCAAATTTTTATAATCCAAAGGATCTCTTTTTCCAATTATTTTTGCGGGTATACCCCCAACTATTGTCCAAGGCTCTACATCCTTATTTACAAACGCACATGCGCCTACTATGGCACCTTGACCGATTGTAACATTAGGCATAATTACAGCATTAGTTCCTATATATCCATCCTTCTCAACTTTTATTACACCACGAATAATTTCCTGAACGGGTGGTGGAGATACTGAAGAAATATGAACCCCATGAACTCTATTAGTTCCTGTAATAAATCTAGATCCACATCCTGCTGAAGCAAAATCCTCCATGATAAGTGTTCCACCTCCAATTACAGAAACAAAGGAAGCAATGTATACATATTTTCCAAATTTTATTCCATTTCCTCCATACAAAAAAGCAAAATCATCTATTCTAGAATGATCTCCTATCTCCATTACTTCTGTTTTAGCAAATTTAACTAAAGGATATATTTCAACACCCTTACCAAAACTTTTGAAATCATCGGATCGTAAATCTCTATATCCCGTTCCTTCCTTGATCTTAGTAAAACATTCTATTATTTTATGTTCCATTTTTCAAAATTCCTTCTAAATTATTTATTCCTTTCTAACAATATTTTTTATTTTAAATATCCTATAATTTCTTTTTATATCTCTAATGATTTAAAAATAATAAATTTATATTTATTTAAAAAAGCGACCTAAGGTTATCCTTGACGGTATTTAAATATCATATGTCAATTTTTTAATTAATAAATTATCGTTAATCTCTAAATCCTCGAGAAAATTAACTATTTTATCGGATGCTGTTCCATCTCCCCAAGGATTTGAGAAATCTTGACAAATTTGCCTGAATTCATCAGAAAATGATTTGTTAACAGCATTCTTTATTTTATTATACTCAAAGTTATCAACATTAATTACGTTATCAATTTTTTCTCTATATTTATTTCTTGTTCCTAGATTTACAACTGGTATTTTAAATATAGGAGTTTCGTAGAATCCACCGCTAGAGTTTCCTATTAGTAAATCCGCATTTTTTAATAAACTCAAATAGAGTTTTCTTTCTAAATTTTTAAAAATTTTAAATTTAGGATTATTTCTATTTTTATTTATTTCTTGAATAATTAAGTGTGATCCAAGATCATTGTTTGGATAAATAATTACGGTCTGTAAATTCATATCTTTTAAGACTTGGAGAGTTATTTTCATTTGTTCTCCTGCCCTTTCACTCTCAAATACATTCGGGTGTAGTACACAAAGTACGATTTTCTCAGATGCATTTAACTCCAATTTATCACAAATTTTTTCCCTATTCAAAAGATTTTCGTTCATAATAGTATCAATAGTTGTTGAGCCGACCACCTGTATCCTCCAATGTTCCTCTCCCATTCTTTCAATTCTTTCTTTACTTGTTGGTGTAGCAGGAAAATGAATATGTGATAATTTTGTAATAACATGTCTTAAAGTTTCATCAATATTTCCTGAAATATCGCCTCCACCTATATGGGCGATTGGGATATGTAATGTAGACGCAGCTAAAGCAGCGACCAGTGCTTCAAACCGGTCTCCAACAATTAATAATAAATCAGGTTTTAATTCATCAAACACTTCAGTAAATTTAATTATCGATTCTCCAACCGATTTTCCTAAACTTTTACTAGAACGATCATTTTCATTGTACATAGGTATTATTTTCGCTATGGGAATCCGATCCTTTTCTATCAATTTAATGGTTTTACCATGTTTTTCTAATAAATGCATTCCAGTCACTATTAGCGATAATTTCAATTTAGTAGAATTTTTAATCTTCTCAATTGTTGATTTCAAATAATTATAGTCTGCTCTAGAACCAGTTACAACACAAACATGTTTTTGATCCATTTATTCAATATCCTCCCAATGAATGATTGTGTCTTTTAGTATATCTTTTTTAACTCTCTTTCCTATTATTTTATAAAATTCGTTAGGAGGTATCCCTCCTTCGGGTCTTTTAACAGTAATGTTATTAGTATTTAAGATAGCTCCTTTTTCCAAATTTAACGAGGATATAATGCTCTTTCTAGCAATTTTTCTAATTTCAATTTCTTTTTTACTAGGTTTTTTAATAGAACTACCTAAAGATCTTTCTACATTTCTTATAGCTATTACCCAAGATTTTAGTTCTTCAGGATTTAAAGATGCTCTGTGATCAGGACCTTTCATATTTTTATCTAAAGTGAAATGTTTTTCTATTACTTTTACACCTTTAATTACTGCTGCTATAGAAGCTTCAATACCTAAAGAATGATCGGAAAAGCCTAATATTACATTTGGAAACAATTTCTTATATGTATCTATTACATTAAGGTTAAGTTCTTCATATGAAGCAGGATAATTTGTCGTGCATTGGAAAAGAACAATTTCTTGAATTCCGTTAGATTTAATAAAACTAATAGTACTTTTGACTTCTTCTAAAGTTGCCATTCCTGTAGATAAAAGTATGGGTTTTTTTTTAGAGCAGATTAATTTTAATAGAAAATAATTATTCATATCACCTGAACTTACCTTAAATGCTGAAATGCCTAATTCATCGAGTAGATTCACAGAAGACTGGTCAAATGGAGTAGATAAAAAAATTAAATTTCGCTTTAAACAATATTGTTTTAATTCCTTAAATTGATTTTTTGTAAATTCTAGTTTTTTAATTAAATCGTAAAAAGTCTCTTTATCTGTTTTAGAAGCTTTTTGATATTCTACTTTCGGAACTGTTTTTAGAATTAAATCATCGGCATTAAATGTCTGAAATTTTATCGCATCTACCTTTAGATCTTCTGCTATATCAATCATCCTTTTAGCTAAATTAATTTCGCCATTATGATTGACACCAGCTTCAGCAATTAAAAAAACTGGAGAGTTTAATCCAATTCTTTTTCCTTCTATTTTAATATTGTTCAAATTCAATTTTTAATTTGTTTTAACTAATTTTAAGTTATTAAAATTATGATTAATATCAAATTATAAGGTATATTTATTTATAAATCTATGAGACTTTATTCTCATATATATAATCAAATACTTAACAAATGTTGTTCGAGAGGTAAACACGTAGACATTCTGGCTCCTCCCTTAAAGGTGTCTGTACCAGTTAGAATTCTAACTCCATCTGCTAAAACGGTATAATCACCTAAAAATAATTCTCCCCCTCCAATTATATTAACAAAACGAGATATATATACATATCGCCCAATATGAATTCCCTTACCACTATATATGAAAGTAAAATCGTCAATTTCAGAATTATCTCCGATTTCGATTACTTCCGGTTTAATAATTTTCGCATATTCAAAAATCTTATGGTTCATACCCGCTTTTTTGAATTGATATACAGTTAAATTCTGCTATTTTAACTTTTTAGCTTCTTAATTAATAAAAATAATCAAAGAGATAAATTTTATATCATTTTTTTTAAATAAAACTTTATTTTTAAAATGACAATCCTATGGATTTATTAATTATTTTTAAAAGAAATATATATAATTAATCTCTTTTTAGACATACTTTATGAAATTGATGGAGCTATAAAGATTTTATCCGTATATTTAATATAATTAATATAAAATAAAAATTTATTATATATCTATCATTTGAGCCATATAATAAAATGATATTTTATTAAATTAAAACATGAAAAGATGTAAAAGATGTGTGATAACTGATACTCGTCCAGGTATTAGCTTTCACGAAGATGGTATTTGTTTTCCTTGTAGATACTGGGAAACAAGAGATCAAATCGACTGGGATAAAAGAAGAGCAGAATTAGATGAATTATGTGACAAGCATAGGAGAGATGATGATTATTATGATTGTATTATTACTGTTAGCGGTGGCAAGGACTCTACGTATCAAGTAGGATTGTTTAAGGAGGAGTTAGGAATGAATCCATTATGTTTGATGGTTGATAATGGGTCGTGGACAGAGACAGGAAGAATGAATTATAATAATCTCTCTGAGCGTTTTGGAGTAGATATTATTAAACTAACACAGAATAGAAAAATGTGTAAAATCTTAGCTCGAAAACTTTTTGAAGACATAATGACACCTACTATGTATTGGGATAGAGCAGTATATGTTTGGCCACTACAAATGGCTCTTAAATTAGATATTAAACTGGTTGTATATGGAGAAAATACAAACTATGAAACGGGAGGTCCTATTAAAGGTGAAACTCCAGATGCATTAGTCCAGTTGAAGAATGGAATTTTATCTCCTGAACCCCTAGAAACATGGTGTGTTGAGGGAGTTACGATGAAGGATTTGCAACCCGGTGTTATTCCTTCAATAGAGGAGTTGAAAACTTTAGATGTAATCTTTGCCAGTTATTATGTTCCCTGGAGTAGAGCGGCAAATAGAGAATATGCTAGAAAGAATGGTTTCAAGTCTCTACATGACACAGGCGAATGGATCCGTGAGGGTTTAAGAGAATTTGAATATGAACAAGTTGATACTATAGGATATTTAGCAGATCAATACTGTAAGTTTATGAAGTTTGGATTTTCAAGCATGACAGAATTATGTAGCCAAGCTATCAGAGATGGAGAAATGACACGCCAACATGCTATAAGATTAGTAAATGAAGAGGATTGGAAATTAGACAAAAAAATGTTAGCAGATTTTTGCTTGGGTTTAGGAATAACTGAAGAACACTTCTGGGAGGTATGCGAAAAATTTGCTAATCGTGAATTAATTGAAAAGAGAAATGGAGTCTGGCGCCTAAAGGAACCTGCAAAATAAAAAAAAATAAGAATTAGTTTAAAAATCTTTTCTATTTACTTTTGAATTTGATATTAAGAATAGAATCTTCAATGATGCGAGAAGAAGCTCTTGAAATTACCTATGATTAAACTGATAAATTACCTCTAAGATTGCTAAAGGATTTTATAAGTTTTATTAGAGCAATAAAAAGAGAATTTTATGATATAATTTGCAGATCTGCAAACTGAAACCTTATCGAAAGATAAGATGATAAATTGAATTTCAACAATACAAATTTATTCATTTCCTTAGATCTTCAATATTATAATATAAATCTTGAAGTACTTTTTTGAACCATATTTTTTTTAATAAAACTAATTTATTTATCTTAATTATAATTATTTTACCCATAACAGAGAAAAAACTATCGATGTGAATATTTATTGAATTTTTTAGAATTATTTCAAGATAAAATATTTCTTATTCTTGGTGGTACTGGTTCTATTGGATCTGAAATTGTATCACAACTTCTAAATTATAATCCAAAAACAATAAGAATTCTTTCTAATTCTGAGGATGAACTATGGAAGACAAAACTAAGATTTCAGAAATATGATGATAAACTGAGATATTTATTAGGTGATATAAGGAATTATGAAAGATTAGAACGTGCTACTGAGGATGTGAATTTTGTTTTTAATACTGCTGCTATAAAACATGTACCCATAAGTGAGTATAATCCTATGGAAGCTATAAACGTAAATATTCACGGGTTGGAAAATATTGTTGAAGCATCCATCTCATGTGGGGTAGATAAATTGATTCATATTTCTAGCGATAAAGCAGTTAATCCCACTACGGTAATGGGAGCAACAAAAATGCTAGGTGAGAGATTATGTGTTTCAAGGGAGTTAGCTAAAGGTGAACATTCAACAATTATATCATGCGTTCGCTTTGGAAATGTCTTAGGATCTCGAGGTTCAATAATACCATTAATTAAAAATCAGATTCGAAATGGAAATAACGTGACCTTAACTGATGAAAAAATGAGGCGCTTTTTTCTCTCGTTATCACAGGCAGTAAAATTGGTCTTGAAGGCCGCGTTACTTGCCAAAGGAGGAGAAATATTTGTCTTAAAAATGCCCGTGATTCTTATTAAAGACCTAATTGAAGTAATGATTGAAGAATATGCCCCAAAGATAGGAAAAGAACCCTCATTAATTAAAATTGAAACTATTGGCGTGCGCCCTGGCGAAAAATTTCATGAAGAATTGATTTCTCCTATAGAATTTTCCGTATGCAAAGAAATTGATGACATGTATTGCATATACCCCTTAATTAATTTTGATCAAACAGTTGAAGTTTACAGTATGAGTTTAAATGGATCTGAAGTACTAATTGACGAAAAAAATTTTCACTATAGTACAGAAAATGTTAATACATTAACTAAAGATCAAATAAAAAAGCTTCTAAAAGAGATTAATCTAATATAATAAAATAAATTGAATTTAGATGCGAGACTTTTATCCACTATTCGATATTTATTGGGATAATGACGATATTAAGGAAATTACAAAAGTCATTACGAGAGGATCTTATTGGGCTGCAGGACCAGAGATTAAAGAATTTGAAGAGAATTTAGCACATTATTTAAATGTTGACTATGTTGCTGTTTTCAATTCTGGAACTTCAGCCCTACATGCTATTTTATTAGCATTTGGGATAACAGAAGGAGAAGTTATTGTCCCATCAATGTCTTTTATATCAACGGCTAATTGTGTTATTTTAGCAAATGCCAAACCCGTGTTTGCTGAAATTGAAGAAGAAACCTTAGGTTTAGATCCTGAAGATGTTACTAATAAAATAACAAATAATACAAAAGCAATTATTCCAATGCATTATGGGGGGAAAGTGTGTAAAAATATTGAAGAATTAAAGGAAATTGCTGATGATAATAATCTTATTTTAATAGAAGATAATGCCGAGAGTTTTGGAGCAAAAATAGGTGAAAAGTTCGCTGGAACAATAGGACACGCAGGTATGTTAAGTTTTTGCCAAAATAAAATTATTACGACAGGTGAAGGTGGTGCTATATGTACAAATGATGAAGATATTTATACAAAACTCCAATTAATTAGGTCGCATGGCAGAGTAGAACAACCAGGAGTTAATTATTTCTCTTCGATTTATGACATGGATTATATAGAAGTGGGATATAATTATCGAATCCCTACAATTTGTGCTGCTCTAGGAATCTCTCAATTGAATAAAATTGAAAAAATAATTGAATTAAGGAGAAAAGTAGGAAAATATTATGATGCCAATTTTAAGCGAGTTTCAGAAGTTCAAATTTTACCTGAATTAGATGGATTTAGAACTGTATATCAACTATATAGTATTTTTTTAAAAAAACCTGAAAATCGACAAAATCTTCAAGAATATCTTTTAAAAAAAGGTATTTTTACAAAAGTCTACTTTTATCCAATTCATTTAAAATCCTACTACAAAAGAAAATATGGATATAAGGATGGAGATTTACCAATTACAGAAGAAATCTCTGAAAAAATTCTTACACTACCGTTTTCATTAAATTTTAATGAATCAGATCAAGATACAATTATAAATTCTATTAAGGAATTTTTATCCTAATATTTTATTATTTTAAATAATTACTCCATTAATCATGTCAAAAAATAATATTATTTTTATATCTACATATGCTTACTTATCCAATCCCGAATTCTTTGCTATTACACCTTATTTAAAAGAATTTAGAAAAATTTACTTTAACCCAAATGATGGAGTAGCTAAAGAGGTTGATGAATTTAATAAACTCCATTTGAATAAAGAAAACATTTTAAAATTTTTTGATATCTATATTGAATTAAAACCAATAGATTTAACAGTGAAAAGAATATGGAACAAATTCAGAGTAATTAGAGAATATATCAAAATGATTTATACTTATCTTAATAAGATCAAACCCGAAGCAGTTATAAGTTGTTCAGATAGGACATTAAGTAATAAAATAATAATTTCTTGGTGTAAAAAGAAAAATATACCTTTTATTATTATACAACCCGCATTTATTGATTCGATTTTCTCGAAACCACTTGGATTCAAACATCTCTTTAAATATATAGTTTATAATAAAATTTTTAGAATGCCATATTCCACTAGACAAAATTTATTTGGAAATGAAGATGAGAGTTCTTATTTGCTTTTATGGAGCAAGTACTTCAGTTTAAATCCAAAAAGAAAAAATATGTTTTTCATTGGTAATCCCGCTTTTGATAATTTGTTCAAACAATTTTCTTCTAAGAGGACAATTAAGAAAAATATTATTATTTGTACAGAAATTATCGATGAATTATTTGGAAGAGAGTTATTTAATATGGTTAATGAAATATATCTTAAAGCCATCGAATCCAAACCAGATTTTAAATTTTATATAAAACTCCATCCAAGAGATGAAATGTCGAAATATGTAGAAGTTTTTAATAGAAATAAATTTTCAAACATTGAAGTTGTAAAAGTTGCCAATTTATATGACCTATTTAAATTATCTGATATTCAATTATCAGTAAATTCATTCAGTTCTCTAGAAGCAGTAGCCATGGGATTACCAATAATTATAGTCAATCCAAATAATTTAATTCCCTTCAATGATTATTTCCGGGAAGAAGTAAATTTAAAAGCTATAAATAAAAAAGAAATTCCTAAGAAAATTGAGATTGCTCTCTCAGATGAATATTGGCAACAATTTTTAAAACAACGAGAAAAATATTTTAATAAAATGTTTTTTTCTATTGATGGTCAAAGTGGTAAAAGGGCTGCTGATTTGATTAAACTTTTAATTAACAAAAAGAGTTATAAGGAATAAATTTAATTTTTCAAGTAAAATCTTAAATTAAATTTAATAAATTAATTAATCTAATTGTAAGGTTATTTCTTATATCTGATTAAGTAAAAGGATAATAAGAAAATTGTTTATTTGAATTTTTATTTAAGAAGTCTAATAAGGGTTCAAAAAATAATAAATGTAATTTCATTGATTCATTAAATGGAGTCAATTGACAATTATTTGTATTTAAAATATCCTCAACTAAATATGTGGTAACTTGGCTAGTATAAAGTAATTTGGCTTCATGCTCCTCCCATCTCGAATTTTCAGTACTTTCTGTCACCCAAGCTTTCCCTTCAGTTTCATTAATAATGCATCTTATCTCATCGGAAGCAATATCAACTATCATAGGCTGGTTACCCGAGGGATAGCAATTAATTACACATATACTGCCATCATTAAAAAATAAATTAATGGTTCCATTAAGCTCCAAAAATCCCACCCTTATACTTTCAATTAAATTAGGGTGTAAATGACTCAGGTCAACCACAAAATCATCGCAATCTAATAAATATGCTACATAATCAATATAATGGATGATATTTGAAATTAATCCCCAATTACTTCCGGAAACAAAATAGATTAATTGCTTTCCATTAAACTTATTTTTAACATAATTACTATAAAATGGGATAATCCTCCTTGTACAATTAACCCATGCCTTAATTTTATTCTCTTCTAAATGACTTTTTATCGCATAATAATCTTCTGATTTTTGAAATAATATTTTTTCAAGAATTAGGTATTTTATACTAGATTTCTCTAATAATTGTTCAATTATTTCTCTTCTGGCATTAGCATTTGTGGCTATAATTACAATCTCATATTCTTCATCAATATTTAATGTATTTCTTAAATATTTTACTTTATGATTAAAATGGCCAGAATTCATAGAGTTGAATCTTTGTTCTGCAATTTCTAAGGAGTCAGGGTTAGAATCAATAACCGTAATATTTAAAGGTAAATTAACTCTTTTGATTGCTTGTAAATGGCGACTACCTATATTTCCTGCTCCAATAATGGCAATGTTATTCATAATAAATTTATTTCAAAAGATCGAATCTTTAATTTGTGTAGATTTAATATATTTTAAGAAAAACATCTTCAAGAATATCCTCTTGCTCACCTATCCTTAAAATTTTATATTTAGAAAATACAGAGATTAGATCGGAGTAAAAATCCATATTTTTCAGTATTATAAATAAACCCTTATTATTTAAGTTAACTTCAGAAATATAATTTTTTTGACTTAAATCTAATTTTAATTGATCTATGTTTTAATTAATAAATAACAATTTATTATTATGATTAGATATAAAGTTAATTTTTAATTAAACTGCCTCCTCTACTGATGGTTTCAATTATATCGAGTCTAGATGCCTGTTGATGAATATTGATAAAATTACTCGAATCATCTTCTAAAAATGCTTTTAATTGCCGATATAATCCCGGTTTATATTTAAAGTCTAATTCATATTCAATTTTTACTTCATTAATTGCTACACTTTTTAATTCTTGGATGTGTAGCTTCTCTAAAGGACGGAAAAATAATCTATGCTTTTGAGTAAGAATCTCAATCCCCCACCTTCCTGGAGCATCCCAATTTGAATGGTAAGAAAATAATGCACCATTTCTTGAAACTCCAGCTCCAGTAAAAATAGTTCCATCGGGATGCCAGTTAAATCCACCTTTTACATAGGAGATAATTTCCTTGGGCTCTCCTCCCAAATAAAAAGCTAAATCAATAACATGTGAAGAATTATGTAAAACCCATCTTTTTTTCTCTTCTATATCTTTTTTAAGAGGCACAATAGTATGAGGCCATTCTGTAAATTCAAAAAAGAAAGAAGTAACTCCCCCATCATCCAATATAATTTCTTTAGCTTTGATAACGGACGAATAAAAACGACGATTATAGCCAAGGAGGACATTTGCATTGTATTTTTTGCCTATTTCTGAAACTGATCTTATATCATCATAATCTAAACCTCCAGGCTTTTCTAATAATATCTTATTTATCCCGTGTTCAATAAGTATACGAGTTACTTTCCCTAGTTGAGTTCCGGTTGCGGCTACAATAGCATATTCAGGATAATCTTCATTTTCTGATAACCAGTTTTCAATTCCTCCTTTAATAACATTGATATTAGTTTGATCATAAAATAATTTAGCTGATTCCTCCCCCCTCCCAACAACTTTAAAACTAAGGTTCATCCCTTTTAATACTTGGGCATGACTTACGGCCATCGGACCTGCTCCGATTAATAGAATCTCTTTATTTTTAAAATTCTCCATAATCTTATACCTCAAATAACTAAGTCAGTCTTTGAAAGCCACTATGGCATACAGGTCCCTCTAATAGTTCAGAAATTTTATTATTAGTTATACCTTGAGAAATTATTTTAAAAACATCGTCTACGGCTTGAAGATATTCGTTAACGATTTCTTTTGTATGACTATAGCTTACGCATACGGTTGGACCTGCTAAATATCCTCTTTTTAACATTTCCTGTGTAAAAATCGTTTTAATTTCTAATGCATTTTCATATTTAAATGAAATTGTAATCATTGGTTTAGGAGGTAAAATTTCAATCTCAAGTGAATGTTTTTCTGCTAGCTTTTGCCATCCTTTACCAATCATATCACCAATATTGTATAAATGAGATGGAACATTTTCCTTTTGCATCTTCCTAATAGTAGCAAGTGCTGCATTAGGTCCAATCCTTTCAGTCCAATAAGTACTACTTATAAAACTCGTTTGAGCTGCATCCATAATGTTTTCCTTTCCTACAACCGCGGCCATAGGGTAACCATTACTCATTGCTTTTGCCACAACCATAATATCGGGTTCAACATTATATTTTAAATGTATACCACCTACATTTGATCTCCAGCCAGACGTGATTTCATCAAAAATTAAGACGGCACCAATATCATTAGAGATTTCTCTAATCCTTTCGAGAAATCTATCCTTTGGCTCTTGATGTCTAAAAGGTTCTACAACGATTACTCCTATTTCATTTTTTTTTACTAATTCTTCCAACTGCTCTATTTTATTATATTCAAAGGGTAAAGCTGTTTTAAGCAAAGCTCTTGGGACACCATTTGGATCCAACCCTGGTAATAAATGGCCATCTAAATTAGCATTATCCGCTAAATTACTTGATAAATACCAATCATGCCAACCGTGATATCCACAAAAAGCAATTATGTCTTTTTTAGTATATGCTCTTGCGATTCTAATAGCAATAACCATTATTTCACCCCCTGTTCTAGCATATCTTACTGCATCTGCCCATGGATGAAGTTTAATTAAGAGTTCTGCCAGTTCTATTTCCTCAGGACAATTAAGGGTTGACATAGAACCATTTTTAATTGCATTTATGACCGCTGTATCCACATCTGGGTCAGCATAACCAAGAATACATGCAGCTACACCCATGATTGTCATATCAATAAATTTGTTACCATCTAAGTCCCATATCTCAACGCCTTGTGCTTTCTTATAATATGAGGGCCATTGGTCTGGTAAAAACATTTCAGACCTTTTGCTTAATAATTGAGATCCACCTGGAATTAATTTTTTTGCTTTATTCCATAAATCTATTCCTTTTCGACAATCCATAATCTTATAACTTAATTTTTAATTACAAATCTACTTTCATTTTTTTTAAATGACTTTCTTCTATTTTATTGAGGATATTCAAAATTTTGTAGTCATCTTCTAAGGTGTAAGAAAGTTCTTCTTTTTTTCGAACGGTATTAAGAAAATGTTTTAATTCATCAACATACATTTCTTCTATTATATTAGGATTATATCCTTCTTGTGCTGATCCTGAATCCTCTTTATAAAATTTCCATTTTTCAATTTTGGGATCATATACGCCTACCTGCTTAGCATTCCAATCCCATTCTATAACACCATTAGCACCGAGTAATTTAAAATGACGATATGCATATCTCGAAACGACATCAACTAATAAATGAGCATTTAATCCAGATTTGAAAGTTAATAATACATGAAATACATCATCTATACCTTCTCCCAAATCTAAAGTATTACTAATAAGACTAGTTACACTAACTATATCTCCAAAAATCCATGTTAACCAACTCAACTCAAAAGGAACAATTTCTCTACCACCTCCGGTCTCTTTTCTAGAGACATAGAAATCATCAACTTTCTCCCACGGGTGCCAATCAGGCAAATATTGTCCAGAATGATAAGTAAATGTACATAACTTACCGATTTCATTATTATCAACGAGTATCTTAATTCTTTTTATAGCAGGATGAAACCTAAGAGTGGAGGAGGCAGCACCTATAATATCTTTATCTTTTAAAATTTCAATCACCTCCTCTAATCCCGCCCTAACGACACTCGCTTCTGTAAAAAAGTGGATATTATTCTTCGCAGCATAAAGTTGATATTCTAAATGGACATGTGGAGGAACAGAAATTATAAAAATTTCTGGTTTTTCATTTAACGCTTTTTCAAAATTATTATAAGTTTTTATTTTAAACTTCTCTTCAACTTCCTTTCTTCTATCCTCTCTTAAATCATAAGCAATAATATCATTTTCATTTAACCTTTTAAGATTCCTAAGCCTCCTTTTACCCATTGAACCTAGTCCTATTTGCAATATTTTCATATTCATTACTCCCCTTTACTTTTTAATACTTTTTCATTTTCATAGTGTTCCCAATATTTTTTTTCTACATCCTTGCTAATCTTGATAATTTCAGGATTATTTCTTAAGAATTCTAAAATTTCATCTAGACTAAAATATTCACCTTCCCTATATAACTGATTGATAATTCTCTCAAAGAACTCAAAATCTTCTTTATAATCCAATGACATTCGTGGTTCATTATTCTTATCCTTAAATTGATGATTTTCCTTTGCAAAAATAATTTTTTTCTTTAAATTTTTATTTTCTATAAAAAATTCTCCCCAACCCGTCTCTGTATCATTCTGGTTCTTACTTTCTAGAATCTTTTTTAAAACTAGCACTTTATATCCGAAAGAGTTAACTCCAAATGGTAGGCCCTCAGTTTGTATTACATCATAACTATTATTCTCCTCTCGAGCGATTTTAGCTATTTCATCTATATATTCTGGATCACAAAAGAGATCATCACCATCAACATTTATTACAAAATCTATATCATGATAAACCGCAGCATCAAAATGACGTTTTAAGATATCTTTCTCATTACCTGCAAAATAGCTAATATTTTGCTCTATAGCTAATTTAATAATCTTTTTATCTTCTGGTTTATTCGTAGTACATAGTACAATCTTATCTAAATTTTTTGCATGTTTTATCCTCTCAATAAGGTGAATTATTGTAGGCTTTCCTTTGATTTTTAATAAAGCTTTATTGGCTAATCGTGTTGATCCTAATCGTACAGTTATAAATACTCCAATATTCAATTATATCTGCTCATTCAGTTAATGATAAATAATTATTTTTTTTAATTTTCGTATAAATATTTTTAAACCATTTATTCTAAAATTTAAAATAGTATAATTTTCTAGTGTTTTAAAAGATATATTTTTTATATGATTATTTTAAAACAACAGTTCTAAATTCAAACTCAGTATTTACGGATTATATTTGAAATTATCTTATGGATTTATTTTAAAATA
>JBHLNT010000043.1:0-27002 GCA_048941265.1 Promethearchaeota archaeon | reverse complement strand
GTAAAATTATTAAAAGATTATTTTAGTATTGAGATGACATTCGAAGAATTGGATAAAAAAATTGAAGAGATGCAAAATATATTCGATTCATTTAAAAAACAAGCAGATTATTTTATGAAAGGCGAACAGGAAGAGAGTGGACCAGATTCTTACTTTAGATAAAGTTCTTTATTTAATTTTGGTTTACCATAAAAAATTTAGGATCCGACATTAACTTTCCTTAAAAAATAAAAAAATTTGGAGTTAGAGTGGATTATTATCAATTTTTTAAAGAGATACAAAATTTTAAATTTATTTAAAGAAATATTTATTTAAAACGTCTTTTGAATAATTAAAACTAGGAAATTTAATTCCAAAGATGCTCTAACACAAATAGAATAACAATAAGTTAATGATAACTTTTGCAAGAAACTCATTTATTTGAATCGAAAAGATTCAGGGATGAAATCGGTTTAAAATTAATAGATATCAATGAGCAATCCAGAAACTATATCCAAGATGTTGCTTTACTCATAAATGATAAAATTGGAATTGATAAAATCTTATCAATAATACTTTTTGGTAGTCAATTGAAAAATCATCATCAAAGAAGAGAAAACACCGCTATTTCCGATTGTGATTTACTCATTGTTTTTAAAGATAATGTCTCAACATCTTTTATTAGAAGGATTGAGAAATACTTCATTGCTCTGGAGAATAAACATAATTTTCGGAAATCTAATTCTAATTTTGTTAATAAAATGATTGATGTCATGCAACAGACAACAGGGATGTTTGTGAGTCATTTTTTAACAAAAAAAACTCATTTTGAAAGAGGTATTTTTCATAAAATATTCAGTGTTAATAAGTTCCTTTCCGATATGTTTGCTCCAAAAAAAATTGTATTGAATAGCGTAGTAGATAATAGTTCGGTTCTATGGGGTGAAGATTTAAGGGATCTTGTGAAAGAAAAGGTAGAAATTGAACCCTTTGATATGGTAAAGAGTATTACGATGAATTTATTGATATCCCTGTTCTGGATTTTATTTTCCCCTTTAAAAATACTCAAACCTAAATATCAATTAGAGACTATTAAGTGGTCCCTTCGGGCTTCTAATTTTTATGTTTTTGAAGATTCTAAATCTCTTAAGACCATTATTAAACGATTTACAGTTTTTGAGAAATCAGCAGGATATAAGAGGAGAGCAAATAGATTTTATACAAGATTTCTTGAATTAAGGCATAATCCTGAAACAGATCTTAACTTTATGCTTCGTTGTCCCTTCAGAATAATAAAAATTCATATCAAAGGGATTCTTTTTAAAAAATTAAGGATAAAAATGAGAAAATAAGTAAAAAATATATAAATTTATGAGTTTTTAAATCAATTGGTCAAATTCTCCTTATTTTTAAGGATAAATACCATTTTTTAATTATTGGATAAAGGTTAAAAAAAAATTTATTAATACATCTGGGATTCTATAAATAGTAGATTTTTATAGATTAGATGATATTATATAAACTAAATAAAAAAAAATTAAATAAAAAATGGCAAAAGAAATTAATATAAGAGAACTTTTTTTTGATATCCTAGATCTCGTAAAATTTGAGCTAAAATTTTATAAGGATCGTGAGAGTCCTATGTTTGAAAGAATTGTGAAGACTAGAGTCTTTCAAACCAAGGTACAACGGTTAAAAGAGTTCATTATGAATTATTTCGAAATATTATATAAAGATGAAGATTCTCCTATTAACCAAGCTGCTCTTCAGACTCAATTAGAAAATATCGCTCGTCTTACTAACTATTATAACGATCTATCGAACTTCTATAAAGATCACACTAAGGATCTTATAACAAAAGATAAATTATTGAGCTTGATTGAATACAGCCATATAGAGATTTTATTTTTAATTTTTTCTAACATCCTCGACTGGGAACACTATAGAAGCAGTTTACTATTTCCTACTGATAAAGTTAAGGAAAAGATACTAAAGGAATTTTTAAATAAGCTCGCTAGCACAGATATTAAAGATGCGAATGATATTGTAGATTTAGAGCAGAGCATAGATATCTTTATTGAATCTGTAGAAGTTTAAAAAGCCTAAATCTTTCACTCATCATATAAAAAATTAGCAGCGACCTTTAATCACTAAATTAGATATTAAATAATAGAAAAGACTAAACCAAATAATTAAATTATTGATTATAATTTAAATTTAGTGAAGTTCAATAATTTTCCTATTTATATTAAACATTTAATCTTATTCAGAGAAGAAAAATCATTATTATTAAAAGGAATTTAAAATCTTTTTTCAACACAAAAAATTTAAAAGGGTAAGTCATTATGTCTTATCTTGGTATAAGAGAAAAGAATTTCAAATTGGTTTATTGTTGAAAATGGATTGTTTAGATGAAATTTTAATATATTATGAGAATAGAGAGAACCAAAAATCTCGAGCAATTAAAATCTGGATCAACCATATTTTAGTTGACTTAATGGGAGATTTAGAAGAAAAAAATCCAGAAAATTATTTAAGAATTAGAAATTGCCTGCTCCTTTTAGTTAATTTGTTTTTCGATATAGATTATCCTGATCGATATCACTCACAGGGAGTTCCTATTCATAAGATTACGAAAAAAGAAAGAATTAAATATATTGATATTTTAAAATCAGAAATAAATAATTTCAATTAAGTTAAAATCCTTTATTAAAACAAATAATTATGAATTATCATTAAAATATGGGAGTATAATCAGGTCGCGTCTTATCATATTCATTAAAGATATTATCAATTTTTTGTAAGATCTCTATAATTGCTTCTTTTGTTTCACTATCTTGACCAAAGGTATCGATAATTACCTGATATATGTCCACTTGATATTCAGAGGTGAGTTGTGAAATTTTCCTTAAATCCCATTGTCGAATACCATGTTCTTTTAATTGGATAAATACATTATCTATTTCATCTTTAAGTTTAAGCGTAGCTGAAAGAGATTTAGTGCATTTATCTAGGAGATCTTTTTCTTTATTAAAGACAATTAATTCTTCATCCCCTAAATCTTCTTTTGCTTCTATATCTTCAATTCTTTCAATAAGAAGATACTTTAATCTCTCATAAATATGAATCGTCTGAGCTATTTTTTCCCTGCTTTTAATTAAATCTTGGCGATTAAGTCTGGCTTCTACAATTTTTAAATAGGCATCTTCATAATATGTTTCCAATTCTCCAAACGTACTCTTCTCCCACTCGTCAATTTTCCTCCTGATTTGTCTTAAATGTTCATTTAAAGCATCAATTTCTCTAACGTTAAGATTTTTATTATTTAATTGTTTGAAAATTTTATTGCTTTCTGATTTTAATAATAGAGTCCTTAATTTAAGTATATGAGCTTTCTTTTCTATATTTGTGATACTTCTAGAAACACCCTCTTTCTCACAAAAGATAAAAATCTTTATTGCAGAGTTTAATAATTCATTGAATTTGTCATAATTGGATTCGATATAATATTTCGAATCCTGGACTTTCTGTATCGCTCTATCCATCTGGATTTCTAACTCAAAAATATAATCAATAAGAGTTACTTGTTTTCTTTCGGATAGTATTCTAGATTTCGTTGTCATATCTTCCTCAACAGTTTTGCTTGCAAGATACCAAAAGAAAGCCGCGGGAAGCCAGAAAAAGACAGCAAATACCATCATATTAAAAATACTTCCGAGCATTGATATCAACATAAATGAAATTAAAAGAGTTAATCCTTTACCTAATTGTTCAGATAGATTGAAAAATGAGGCTGCGGTTCCTTTGTGTTCTGGCATATTTACGTCAACCATTATCGCATTTTTATTTGCTACTGGGGCGGCACCTAAAGTTGAGCCAATTAAAGCTATAACAAAATACCATATATAGCAGGGATATACTCTGAATACTTCTTGAATTGTCAAGATAATATAATGCCAAGTTTCACCTGCTGGGATCGGATCAGGATAATCAATGTTTAATTCTGCGACCTTTACCGGTTGAATAATAAATAGCATTAGTAAACAACATGGGATTGCAATTATCATGCAGACTGTAGCTAATCTTGCTCGATTCTTTTTATTTCTTTTATATAATGCATCGCTTAATCGCGAAATGACTACATTACCTAATAAATAGCCAATTCCAACCATTCCGGCAAAAATTGCGGCCGTTTGTAATCTAATCTCTGAGGGCAATTCGGCAAAATAATAAAGCGCCAACATTGATGTTAGAAAATAAATTAGAATCGTTCCAGGAATTACAGTTAAAAAACCTTGTCCTACTAAATGACGGTTTGTCTTTTTTCTTATAATTTCGGCTAAATCTTCTCTGGAGATACGATAACTATATTCTAAATTAAATTCCGTTAAATCTAATAATTCTCTTTCACTTGCGCCCCTCTGAGGTATTTTTACAAAAAATAAAATACCTAATATAAAAAAGCTGATGATTGATAAGAGAATAAAGGGGAATCTCCATCCATAAATAGGTCCAACGAATGATGATAAAGCTTGTCCCGTTCCGTTTGAAATTGAACTCAAAATTGCTAACGCTCCGAACCAACCTGAACGCTCCTCGGGAGGGATGGCATCTGAAATGATAGAATAGCCCACGGGTAAAACACATCCTAATCCGGCACCACTTAGCATTCTACTTAAAATTAACATTTCGTAAGAAGTACTATTAGCAGTAAGCAGCATTCCAAAAGTCCAACAAAATGCACCTACTCTGAGTACCTTTGTTCTACTTATACGATCAGTGTAATAACCCCATATGATAGCAAAACAAGCGCTGGTTAATATAAATAAAGCATCTGGAATTGCAACTAGAGCAATGGGAATATCAAATTCTTGCTTAATTGCAGCATAGCTTGGTATAAGCATGTTGGCACATGCGATAGAAACAAATAATAATAGCACAACTAAAACTATTGGAATTAAATCCTTTGTTTTGACTGTAGTGAGGGGGATATGAAATTACCATCTAAAATTTTGATAATTATATTAAATAAGATTTGGACGTTAAAAAAATTTTCATCTAAATTATTTCAGATTAAATTTTCCAATTTAAATTTTGTCTAGAGCTAATTCAAGCTTTTTTCTGATAATTAAAATATTTAAAATTTAAAAATGGAGTCAATTATGGAGTCGGCGGGAATGTCGCTCGCCAAATAAGCGAGATTCGAACCCGCGGCCTTTCGCATGCCAAGCGAACGATCTTCCGAGCTAATCCACGACCCCATTTCTAAAAATTTTGATGAGCCCGATAAAATTTTAATGAAGACCGTTCTATGTTAGATAAATAATAATTAATTTTTAAAAAAAATTATGGTTTTTAAGGTAGAGAAATAAGAAATAAATACCAGATTGAATATTTGAGATCTATGAAAAATTTAAAAAAAAAAGCAAATTTTCTTTTACTTATTTTAATACTTTCCAGCTATATTTTCACCCCACCTATGGGAATTAAACGCAAATCAATTATTAATTCCACATATAATCAAATCCATAAAAATTCAGTTTCAGACAAGACCGAAGAAAAAGATAATTTTTTTATTAATAAGGATTGGAATACAAAGATTTTCAATCTTGATAAAAACAGAAATGGAATAAATGATAATTTTGACTATAATTTATATAAGCTGGAAGATTCTGCTATTATACTTGATTCTGATTCGAATGATCAAATAAGTTTCATCATACAATTTCCAGATACATTTAATTACTCAACAACCATTTCGCTTTTTAACAAATACGGAGGTACTATAAAATATACCTATAAACAAGCAATTAACGGGTTTGCCGGAAAAATTGATTATGAGGGATTTCTTCTTTTTTATGACCAGTTAAGACAAGATGATATTAAATTTTTCATTGAAGAGAATGGAAAGGCTAAATCAAATCTGTACTATACCTCTCGAAATATGAATCTCCGTCCATATGTGTGGAAAAATTTAGGGGGAGGGTATTCTGGAGATAATACTAGTTCAATTGCCATAGTTGATTCTGGTATTGATGGTACTCATGATTTCTTTTCTGGAGGTTATGTAGATGGTGATTTTACAAAAAAAATAGTAGGATGGGTAGATTTTACTCCGGGAGGTGATAACGGAACCGCCTATGATGATGACGGGCACGGATCTCACTGTGCGGGAATTGCTGCTGGTGAGGGCACATCTGTGTCAGATGGAATTGGGCGAATAGTTGCGAGTGCAAATGCTAAATATGATCTTTCCCCTTATGCTTTTCATGATGGGGATATTATTGGATTCAAATCTGCTACTTTTAATATAACTTCTCCAGGTCAAATTGAAGTCGAATGTACTTATAAAGATTTACCTTCAGGCCCAGATCGAGCTTGGGGAGCTGCATATCTCGTATATAAAGATACCGTGATAAATTGGACCGGTTATACTAATGTTAATTGGTTAGATAATATAACCTATGATATCTCATCAAATGAATTAGGTATTTATGAATTATGGCTTATTATCGAGTTCGTCGATTATTCAGGAGATTCATTAGTAATATGGCCAGAATTTGCTTTTAGAGGAGAAATTCATTGGTATTTCAATCCAGGTACATTCGGATGTGGTAATCGTTTTAAAGGAGTAGCACCAGATACTCATTTAGTGGGAGTAAAAGTACTAAGTCCAGGTATAGGTGGAAGTTGGGATGATATTATTATGGGTGTTGAATGGGTTATCGCAAATAGGAAAATTTATAACATTACAGTTATGTCTATGAGTCTTGGACCCAATGTACCAGGTTATTCACTCCTTGCCATGATTGATGCAGTTGATAATGCTGTAGAAAATGGTATTGTTACTGTAGTAAGTGCAGGAAATGATGGAGCAGGTGGAGATTATATTGGGTCTCCAGCAGATGCTGATAATGTTATAACTGTTGCGGCAATGAATCATCATGATCAAATCACATATTATAGTAGTCAAGGAGGGCCTTCAAATTCGACTAAAACCAAGAAACCTGATATTATGGCTCCTGGTGGCAGTGCGAACAGTCTTATGATACTTTCAGCTGATACTAATGATAATGATTGTGAAGGAGAATTTCCTGACGCCTATCAAAATGATTTACTACCAGCACAGGGAACTTCGATGGCATGTCCTGCCGTAGCAGGTGCTGCTAATCTTTTAATTCAAGCTATGGGAGGAGGAAATAATTGGAATTGGGATGATGGAACAAAATCAAAACTAGTGAAAGCTATCTTATTAATGACGGCTACTGAAACTTATCCTTTACAAAGAGAAGATGATCCAAGCTTTAGTCCTCAACTTAACAGAGGCGGAAAGGACGTGCATGAAGGTTATGGAAGAATTAATATTGATGCTGCAATTGAGGCTTGGTTAAATGAATCAATCCCATCTGGGACAACATTTACAATCAATCCTACGCTTAATAGTTCCCGTTATAACCCATTTGGCAGACATGCCTATGCTCGTCATGTATATCTCACGCAGGGTCAAAAATATACCTTTAATTTAAGTGTCCCTCCAGGGGTGGATTATGATTTGTATTTATACAACAGTACACCCACCGAATATGGTGAACCTGATTTAATTGCTTCAAGTACATCGGCGATTTTAGGAAAAGATGAGATATTTAATTTTACAGCTAATCATGATGGAAAATATTTCTTAGTAGCAAAAGCAATTGGACTACCTTACCCTTCTGGCGGAGATGGTGATGACAATAATAAGAAAAAGGTTCAAGTATTAGATATAACATTATTCGTAATCATAGGTGCTATAGTCGCTTTGATTGCAATAATTATAGTTATAATAAGCTACAAGAGAAGTAAGAAAGATTATAGCTACGAATACAGACCAGAATACTAATCAATAATTTTTTTTTTTTTAAATTCAAAGTTAAGAATAAGATCATTTTTTAAGAATTAGGACTTTGCCATCTTCTAAGCCAATATAGGCTTTCGAAGTCATTCCTATAAAGAAGCCGGTATCAACAATACCCGGAATTTTAAGAATATTCTCATTCAATTCTGAAGGGTTTTCAATAATTCCAAAATTTACATCAATAATGAAGTTTCCATTATCGGTTATTAAGGGACCTGCTTTCGCAATAGCCATTCTTAAAACGGGTTTACCACCTAATTTCTCGAGTTTTTTCATGATTGGAACGTATGAGATTGGAATAACTTCAATAGGTACTCCATTTTTCCAGTTTTCACCAAGTTTTTTTGAATTTTTTCTGTAATCTGCAATAATGATCAGTTCTTTTGAATTTGAGGCTATAATTTTTTCCTGAACCAAGCAACCACCTCCGCCTTTAATTAAGTTGAGATTTTTGTCGATTTCATCTGCTCCATCAATATCTAAATCAATTTCAGGGTATTGATTTAAAGATACTAGGTTCAATCTATTTTCCACAATTAATTGATAGGATTGAAAAGAAGTTGGAATGCATTTTAAGTTTAAATCATTTTGCTTATTTATTTCTGCTATTCTTTTCACGGCATATACTACAGTAGAACCACTACCGACACCTAAAATCATATTCTTTTTAATATTTTCATCCACCGCTTTTTCGGCAGCGTTTTTTTTACCCAATTCAATCAAATTTTCACTCATTCTAACCAATAAAATTCTACTTTTTTAATAAATTAAGTATTCGAATGGCAAGATATGCAGCATTTTCACCTTGGTCAATTCCAACACATCCAACGGGAACCCGTGGAGGCATTTGTACTATTGATAATAATGCATCTAAGCCACCTAATTTAGAACTTACAGGAACACCAATAACGGGCTTATCAGATTTAGATGCGATAACTCCTGGTAAAGCTGCTGACAATCCCGCAATCGCAATATACACTAAAGATTCACAGGATTTAATATATTCGTCTAATTTAACAGGATCCCTATGCGCAGATATTATTTGAAGATCATAATGGATCTTATTTTCTCTTAAGATATTTTCAGTTTTTATATATACTTCCTTATCGCTTTCACTACCCGCTATTATTGAGATTAAAGGTTTCTTATCTTTATCCTTGGTTGAAATTGACATAATTAATCTAAATATTTGGAAAATAAAAAGAATTCTAGTCTTTTCTTAACAATTTTTAAAAAAAATACTTAAGTAAAAAATGCAATTTATTATTTTCAGAAATCACATTATCAAAAACTTTAATATTTTTTTTTAATTCTTAACCTAAGCATTCAAATAAAAAATAAAATTAAAAAAAAGTGATTATTGAAAATGGTTGAATTAAATGAAGTATGGTTAATTGATTATGCCCGAACCGCTTTTTCACGATCAAGACCAAAACAACCAGAGAGAGATGTATTTGGCGAGATTAGAAGCGATGAATTGACTGCTACACTATTAATGAAATTTTTTGATCAGAAACTAGCTGATAAGGGAATTGAAAAAAAGGATGTTGATGAATTTACCATTGGAACCGCTATGGGAGTTTGGGAAAATTGGACTTATGGAGGGAGATTACCACTTTTTTTAGCTGAATTTCCTGTGGAAGTTCCTGCTCTTTTTGTTGATAGACAATGTGGATCAGCCGGTAGTGGAATGCATGTAGCAATCATGGAAATCATGACAGGAATGAGTACATGTTGTCTTTCAGCGGGAGTGGAGCATATGACTCGAGTATCTATGCAAAATAACCATATTAGTCCCAATCTGGGAATGGTTAATAAAAAGGATAAATGGTATAGACCACAATATGATATAATGACGACAATCAACATGCTTCAAACTGCGCAAAAACTTTACGAAGAAGAAATACCTAATTTCACCAAAGAAGACATAGATAAGTTTGGTGTAAGAGCCCATAATTTAACTGTAGAAAACACCGAAAAAGGATGGTTCAAAGGCGAGATTATTCCTATTGAGGGGCATGCGGAAGGAAATGTCGAAGAACTAATGATGATTGATAAAGATATGGCAGCAAGAAGATCAAGTTTAGAAAGAGTAGCTCAATTGCCACGATTATCCAAACCCTACTATTTAGAGAAAAATGGTGGGAGAAAAGGATATGTTGAAAGGGAGGGAACGAAAGACGGTGTGATTACGGCTGGAAATTCATCACCGTTAAATGCTGGAGCTACTGCTGCTCTTTTAATGGAAGCCAAGGAAGCTGAAAAGAGGGGTCTAAAGCCAATGGCCAGGATCGTATCTATTGGTTGGGCGGGTGTCGATCCATCCGTTATGGGTAGAGGTCCTGTTCCTGCCACTGAAATGGCCTTAAAGCATGCCGGTTTAACTGCCGATCAAATTGATTATTGGGAAATTAATGAGGCATTTTGCGTAGTTGCATTAAACTGTATGAAACATTTCAATATTCCTGAAGAAAAAGTCAATGTTATGGGAGGGTCAACAGCAATTGGGCATCCTCTTGGAGCGACCATGATTCGCTTACCCGGTACTCTCGCACGAATCTTAAAGGATAAGCATGCCAAATATGGTTGTGCAAATGCTTGTTGTGGTGGAGGTCAAGGAGTCGCAACAATAATTGAAAACCTTGATGCGTAAAATTATATAAAACATGATTTAAATAGTAAAATCTATAAAATAATAAAATTCCCTTTTTTTCTTTTTTACTAAATCTTTAAGCTATTTATGATGCATTCTTCCGTAAAACAGTTTTAAAAAGATTTAGTTGCATAATATTTATATTTTGAAGATGATAAATATATTTACGAAGTAATCAAAATAAAGGTGAAATTAAAATGCCAGTTTATAAATCAATTCAGCTCGTTGGTACGAGCGAGGTTAATTGGGCAGAGGCTGTTAAAAATTGTTATGCTGAAGCAAAAAAGACTCTTCGAGGTATCCGTAATATTCAAATTATAGAATCCGATGTAAAAATAAAAGAAGATGTAGATAAACTTATCTATCGAGTAAGGGTTCAAGTAAATTTCGAAATAGAGAGATAATTTCATTTAATTAACACTGTTAAAATAAATTTAAACACTTTTTTTTTAATATTTTATACAAAAATTTATTTATCGTCACAATGATCATAAATTTAAATTAATCTAAATATTGCAGTAAAATTATGATATTTCAGACTATTGAAGATACATATACCCAGTATATTATTGGAGGATTTATATTATTATTAATATTCATTGTTTGCTGTTTAATCCATAATAAGCTTATAAAAGAGTAATAAAAGCTCGGAAATCTTGTTAATATTTGTTAAGTAGCCTTACATTCTCTTATTATGAGGGGAAAATTCAAAAAATTTATAATTTTTCTCCGCATTCATCGCAGAAACTTGCTCCTTCTCTATTAAAATTGCCACAATTTTTGCAAACACTAGCCTTTTCTGGTTCAGTTTCTTGATGCCTTTGAAGATCTATCCTTTTTCTTATAATTTGTCCTGCATGAACAGCGTAAGGAAAGTTAGGATCAATTTCCAAAGCTTTTTCATAGTAGTTTAAAGCCATATTTAGGTTCTCTTTTTCTTCGTAAAGTAAACCGATATTATAATAACAATGTTTATAATCGGGTTTAAGAGTGATGGCAGTATTGTAAGCTTTCAATGCATTCTCGACCTGATCTAAATTAGAATAAGCGATTCCTAAATTATAAAATACTTTAAAATTATTTGGCTCAATCTCAAGAATTTTTTTAAAAATTTCTACTGCTTTTTCGTATTCTAATACAAATTCATCGTTAAGATAACCCCCATATGAAAATAACATATTAACATAATTATTCTTAATTTCTTCAGACTGTGGATACTGTTGATAGGTATCTTCTAGTAATTTGATTGCTTCCTCGTACTTTTCTTCATCTTTTAATTTTTTAGCCTTATTTATGATCTTCTGTATGTTACTCATAACTTTCACTCATAATGATCTATTTAATGAATTTAATAAGCAAACTGGAACAAATTTGAGATTTATATATCTTTTTCATACCAAAAGTACTCCGATTTTTTTAACCCAAGTTTCATTAATAAACTACGCATTGAACCATCTGAATCTGGACAAATTATATGTATTTTTTTCATGTCTGGAATCGTTTTTTTAATATACAAAATAAGTTCACGAATAATCTTTTCCTCAATGCCTCTTTTGAATGAGTCTTCTTTTCTGGTTAAAATCTGATGTATTAAAACTCGATTATTTCCAAGATAATCCCTAAAAATGGTATATGTGCCCCAACCAACCATTTTCTCACCCTCCTTTATCATAATCATTGAATTCCGATATTGTAAATCAAGTAATCTTTTATTTAATTCATATTCAAAATTGTTCCAGTTTGATGAAAAATATGCTTTATTTTGAATAAAATCGTTGAATAATTCAATTAAAGCTTCTTTATCTTTTCGGGGGTCGTATCTTTCCACTTCCACTAAATTGTCACCTTGCTTTGCTCGTAATTAATTAAAGACATTTATCTTATTATCTTCTCAAATTTATGATAATTTTATAAGATTATTAAATACATTAATAAATACTCTTTTTTATAACCTATAATAATTAAACATGATTAGACATGAAAAAACAACCAAAAAAAGCCAAAAAGATAGAACAAAACAAAATCTTTATTCCATTTAAAGCTTTAAGAGAAGGGGTTATTACACCAAAACCATCTAAAAAAGGAGATGCAGGCGCTGATGCTCGTATTATGGGATTTAAAAAAATTATAAATGAAAATGGGAGAAAGCAATTGGTTGATATTGATTCAGATAGCTATACATTACAACCGTTAGAAAGAATAGGATGTCCTTTAGGATTTTCAACAGCAATCCCTGAAGGGTATTATTTTAAAGTCGTCCCGAGAAGTGGCTTGGCACTATGGGATGGATTATCAATCGTAAATGCTCCAGGTACTATAGATACTGGTTATAGGAACGAATGGATGGCAATTGTTGTTAATTTATCAAATAAGGATGTTATTTTAAGAAAAGGGGATAGAATTTGTCAAATAATACTTGGCAAATTACATGAGTATGAGTTTATTGAGACAGATGAATTGCCGGATTCGGAACGAGGTTTAGGTGGTTTTGGCTCCACTGGAAAATAGTAAAATTCTATTTTTATAAAGATGTAAGTTAAATTTAGAAAAATAGGTAAGAATTGTAATTATTTTTAAAAAACAAACTTCTTAAAATTTTATTAATTTCTTGAATTAATATTCTCTATGTAAACTTATACTCTTTTTGGTATTTAATTTGACTAACGTTAATGAAAATAGTGTAGCAAATTCTGACCAAACTGACGAAAATCTGTCAAAAAACCATTTTCTTTATAAAATTTTAAATCCTAAGAGCATGTGTGTTTTTGGGGCTAATAACAATCTGATTCAGACAATGGGGAGCATGCAATTAAGAAATTGTATAGCAGGTGGAGGATTTGACAAAAATATTTATCCGATCCATCCGAAATTAGATAATGTTCAAGGATATAAAGCTTATAAATCAGTATTAGATTTACCTATAGTCCCTGATTTAGCGTTTATAATTTTACCCCCTAATGTCGTTCCTGAAGTTATGGAAGAGTGCGGTCAAAAAGGAATAAAATATTTAATTATTACATCAGGGGGTTTCAGAGAAAGTGGTCCTAACGGAATTAAATTATCTTCTGAGATAGATGAATTAGCTAAGAAATATAATATGCGTTTTATAGGTCCTAATTGTTTAGGAGTATATAACGGATGGTTTCATTATCCTGAAAAAGAAAATGCATATATTAATACTTTTTGGATCTATGTCCCTCATAAAAGAGGTAATATCTCGTTAATAAGTCAATCAGGGACAATAGCCGCTCAAACTGCATGGCATACCAATACAATGGGAGTAAAAGTAGGAAAATCTATTTCCATAGGGAACGAAAGAAATATCGATATCGTCGATTTTTTAGAATTTTTCAAGGATGATCCGCAAACTGATGTAATTGGAATTTATTTAGAAGAAGTTAAGCGAGGTAAAGAATTTATAAAATTGACTCAAGAAATCACTCCAAAAAAGCCGATTGTAGCAATATATGCAGGGGGCTCTGATGCTGCAAATAGGTCAATCATGAGTCATACAGGTTCAATAGGGGGGAGTGAGAAAATCTACAATGCTGTTTTTAAAGAAACAGGAGTCATTTATACCACTTATGTTACTGACTTTTTATATTACTTAAGAACTCTTTCATATGCCAAGATTAGTAATATATTCCCGAGAGGTCGAAAAGTGGGAATTATAACTGATTCTGGTGGATCTGGTTCGATTATCACAAAAATGGCAGAAAAATATAAATTAAAAGTTCCAGAATTCTCAAAAGAATTGCAAAGTAAAATTTCTGAATTGATACCTCCCACTGGAAGTAAATCTAACCCTGTGGATATAACTTTTTTTAGAAATTATAATGATTTTTTCATTAAGTTACCTAAGTTATTAATTAAATCTGGAGAAATAGATAGTTTACTTTTTGATGGTGTGTTTGATTTCCAAGAAGTTTTTGAGGTAATGGAAAAGTCTGGATATCCTGTTGATGAAAAAATTAAAGGCTCGATGGGACTCTTCTTTACCATGATAATTCAACCTTTGCAAAAATTAGTCCGTAGAAAATCCATTCCATTATTTTACAGTGGACCTCAACTTTACACTCATCCATTATATCAAGAGTTTCTTTCTAACGATGTTCCGATATTTGACTTCTGGGATCAACCTACTAAGTGTCTATCAATGCTTACTGAATATTCAGAATATCGTAGAAAACATTCATAATAGCAATCTCATTAATTATTTAAAATTAAGTTCATATTATTATTTTCATTTTTTAACTCAAATTTATTGAAAACATTGTGATTTAGCATTGAATAAATTGTCAGAAAAAAACCAGTATCCTTTAGAAAATAACTTTTTATATTCTTTCTTAAATCCTGAGAGTGTTACTGTCTTTGGAGCAAACAATGAATATATTGGAACAATGGGTGCGATGCAACTTCGTAATGTTATTTTCGGTGGATTTCCTAAAGATAAAATTTTTCCCATTCACCCTAACCTAAAGGAAGTTCAAGGATTAAAATCGTATCAAAGCGTATTAGATTTGCCTGAGATCCCAGATTTAGCTTTTATTATTTTAAGACCTAATATTGTGCCGCAAGTTTTAGAAGAATGTGGACAGAAAGGGATAAAAAGAGCAATAATAACTTCAGGGGGATTTCGAGAGATAGGGAATGAAAACTTATACAAGGAACTTATTAAAATTGCTGATAAATATAATATAAGATTTATAGGTCCTAACTGTTTAGGTGTATATAATGCATGGTACAGATATCCAGAATTCCCTGATACCACATTCAATACGATGTGGATTTATGAAACTCCTCAAAGGGGTAATATTTCAATCATAGCTCATTCAGGAACGATCGCTTCTCATATTTTTTGGGGATGCAGAGAAATTGGTGTAAAGATCAGTAAATCTTTTTCAATTGGTAATGAAGATGATATCGATATAGTTGATTGCTTGGACTATTTAAAAGATGATACCGAAACAAATGTAATTGGATTATATATTGAAGAAATCAAGAGAGGAAAAGAGTTTATTGAGTTGGTAAGGGAAATAACTCCAAAAAAGCCTATAGTTGCAATATATGCAGGAGGTACTAACGCCGCATCTAGAGGAATTATGGGCCATACAGGGGCAATAGCGGGGGATGATAACATCTTTGAATCTGTATTTAAAGAAACAGGAATTATTTCTACTATTTCGATTAAGGATTTTATGTATTATTTAAGAACATTTTCATCGGGAATTTTTCCAAAGGGTAATAGACTGGGAATTTTAACTGATTCTGGTGGATGTGGTGCAATGATGGCCAAAGCTGCTGAAAAATATGGGCTAGCTGTTCCGGAATTCTCTGAAGAGTTAAAATCAAAACTTGAAGAACATGTAGTAGATATCGCAAATATAGATAATCCTCTTGATCTTACATTCTCATTTGGAGTGCATAATAAATATATAAAAATCCCAAAACTCATGATTAACTCAGGGGAGATTGATGGTATAATAATTTATGCCGCATGGGCAGTTGACGAAGTTTTAGAAGTTGTTAAAAAATCTGGTGGTGAAATTCCCGAAGTATTCGCTCAGATGACCAACGAAATGATGAGTAAAGCTTATTTAGAACCTATTCAAAAATTTGCTCGCAAAAAATCTGCTCCAATTTTGTATATTTGTCCTCAGGGCTATTCTAATGCATGGGTTAAAGAGTTTATTAGATTGAATATTCCGATATTTGATTTATGGGATATGCCCGTTAAATCCTTTTCCGCTCTTGTGCAATATTCAGAATATCGGAAAAAATTTTCTCAGCAATTATGATAAAACTGAATACTTAATATTTTTTATTAATTTTTATCAAAAAAATGTTATTTTATGTAGGGTTTCAATTATTTTCTAAATTTTAATTTAAATTTCTCTCAATATAAAAAATATTTTTCCCTAAAAATGATAGTCTTTTAGTTTTTCCAAGATAATAGAACGAACATTAAGAATTAAACGTAAGTTAAATAAATCTATTTTATTTTATGTAATTGAATTAGATAAGCTTGTATGTACCTATTAATTAATAAAAAAAATTTAATATCTTGATTAAACCAGAAAAGAGTATAAGGAGCACTCAAAAAGATAAGGTTTATTATCCAGCTTCAAATAGGGAATTAACAGAATTTTTGCCGGATATTATTTTTGAAGCAGATTTAAATTTAAAGTTAGTATATGCTAATTCTATCGCTTTTAAAAAATTTGGTTATACTCAAGATGAGTTTGAGAATGGAATATATATTTCACAATTACTAGCTCCTCAATGCAAGGAACAAGCATTTTTAAATTTAAATAAGGTTTTAAAGGGAAAGATCACAAAACCGAACAAATATATCCTCATCAAAAAAGATAAGAGTTCCTTTCATGCTAGAGTTCACTCAAGACCAGTATTTAGTAATGGAAAAGTTGTAGGAATAAGAGGTGTAATTCATGATATAAGTGAAATGGTGGAAGCTGAACAAAAATTAAGAGAATCTGAAGAGAAATATCGTTATTTATTTGAAAATTCACCATTTCCTATCTTTTTAATTGATACTAAAGGGATTGTTTTAGATTGCAATCCAAGTTTTGAGGAAATGACGGGGTATAAAAAGGAAGAAGTTATGGGAATTAAATATGCTGACCTTAATTTAATTCATCCAAAATATATCTCAACGTTATTAAACCGTCTCAAAATGATTAAAAAAGTTAAAAAGCATCCAAGCTTAGAAATTGAAATATTTAGAAAAGATGGAAGTATATTATGGATAAGAATTCAATCTTCATTAGTAGAAATTGGTAATAACGCATTTATTCAAGTAATTGGAGATGATATAACCCCTCAAAAAGAAGCTGAAAAAAAATTAAGAGAATCTGAGGAGAAATATCGTAGCCTGATTAAAGCTTCTCCAAATTTGATATTCTTATTTGATGATGATGGAACTGTAATTGATTGTAATAAATCAGCTGAACTTTCTTTGAAAAGATCAAGAGAAAAAATAATCAATAAAAAAATTTATGATTTTTTAACAAATTTAACGAAAGAGATGACATTTGCAATATTTGACAAATTTAAAGATAATTTAAAAAAAGATATTTATGATCCAATCGAATTTTCGTATACTAGCAGTAAAGGACAAGTAACTTGGTATCAACTTTACTACTCTCTGGTTACAATAGGAGAAAATTCATACTTTCATCTAGAACTTCAAGATTTTACGAAATTAAAGGAAGCAGAATATATTATTAGGGAAGAAAACAGACGACTTCTGGAATTAGATAAATTAAGAAAAAAATTTTTAGACATTGCTGCTCACGAGTTAAAAACTCCTCTCACATCTGTTTATGGAGCAATTCAACTCTTATATGAGTTAAATAAGGATTCATTTAATCTCGAATCATTAAAGTTTACAGAAATAGCAAAGAATGGGTGCGAAAGGTTAAAAAATTTAATTCTTAATTTGCTTGATATTTCACGATTAGAATCTAATAATTTTAAGATTTATAAGGAAAATCAAGATTTAGTTAAAATAATTAAGAGTTGTATAAGTGACATTAGTTATTTATTTTACAAAAGGAGGCATATAGTAACCTTAGATATTCCTGAGGAATTATATGTCGAAGTAGATAAATCGGGTATAGAACGTGTGATTATCAATTTATTATCAAATGCAATTAATTATACTCCTCCAGAAGGTAAAATAGAGGTAAAAGTACGTGAACGTGGCAACAATTTAGAATTATCTGTTAAAGATACTGGAATCGGTTTAACCAAAGAAGAAATAAAAAGAATCTTTGATAAATTTAGTAAAATTGAAAGATCAAAAGACGAAACCATCGAACTAATTAAAGAGGGGACGGGATTAGGGTTGAATATTTCAAAAGAAATTATTGAATTGCATGGAGGACAGATATTAGTCTCCTCTGAAGGGCGTAATAAGGGCTCAATTTTTATAGTTAGACTCCCCTTGAATAAGACTTAATTATTTAAAGGAAATTTTAAAATTTATATCTTTAAGAATAAAAAATATTCGCTCTAAAAATTTCACTAATTATTTATATCATTATTAGAATATTATTATTAGATTTATTAAAAAAGCGATAAATGTCATAATAAAAGGGTTTATTCTTGTCAATTGAATTTTATAGACCGCCAAAAGCCATATCAGCTTCAGGAACTAAGGAAGGTGTTGAATTAGGAGGAGATAAAAGCATTTTAAGTGTTGATAAACAGCACAATTTATATGATGAGGGAACTATATTTACTGAAATGAGTTGGGCAGAATTCTATAAAGAGACTGGGCTTGAAGACCAAATAGATACCTTTCAAACCACAGAATATACCTCTGTTAGAGATGATCCAGCGGCGTTAGTTAAAACTATTGTTGATAGTATTGAAAGAATCATAAGAGAAAAAAAACTTTTTTATGGTATAGCTGATTTTGAAGTTGATGCATTCTTAAATCAAAACTGTGTTATTCCTGGTCTTACGTTAGATCATGAGATAATCAATAAACTAATGGAGGCTCATAAAAAAACAAGGGATGAAAACTTATTCCCAAAAATTATCATTGATGCTGCTGGAATTAAAAAGATTAAATTTGAATTTCAAGGGACCAATAAAAAAAACCTTAAGATTTATGGATCTAGTTTAGAAGATATTTCTGATAAATTACGAATGGCAAAAGGTTTTGCTACTGGTATCGTGTGCACAAGTAGAGGTGCTGCAAACCTTTATATCATGAGCGATAACATTATTTTTTCTGAAGAAAAATTACCTGAATTATACATTGATGAAGAAAATATAGCAATAATAGAAATGGGAATTCAACGAGAGTTAATATTTCCAATTAGCTGGTTTAGAATAGATATTGGGATAAAATCACTGGAAACTTTGGAATTATGGGATAATATAAAAAACAACCCCCATCTTAAGAAGGCTTTAGAGCATTATGATGATTATATCTCTAAATTGATTATTAAAAAATATAAAGCAATTGCTTCAGGAGATCAGTTCAGTACATCTCTTGAAGATGATTTTTACAATATGTCTCCCGCAGAAAGAAGAAAAGCGCTAAAAGATATGGCTGATGCTATAAAAATCCTTACAAAAAAATATAAGGAATAATTTATTTTTACTCTTTTAAAATTCTTGGAGCTTTAAAATATCCATCTTTTTTATGTTGAGCATTTTTTAAAGCTTCCTCATTAGAAAGGCTTTTCCAAGGGATATCTTCTCTAAAAACATTCTTTAGACCATCAATAGGGTGTGTTGTAGGCTCGACATTTGTAGTGTCTAAATCATTCAATTTTTTGAAGTAAGAAATTATGTCATTTAGTTGCTTAGAAAATTTTTCTTTCTCTTGTTCAGTTAAATCTAGTAATGCTAATTTCGAAACATGGTCAATAGTTTCTTTTGAAAATTCTTTTTCATTCGACATGGTCAATAAAAAATCAATTATATATGGTATTTAATCGAAAAAAATGTATTTTAATAATTAAGTTTAATCCAATAGAATAATTAAAAAAGGTGAATTTTATAAAAAAAGGCTTTTAAATTACATTAATTATAAGGGTATTGAAGTAAAATTTTTCCCTCTTCTCAGAACTTCTATAAATTATAAAATAAAAAATTAATTATCTTAAGATCTTTAAAAGAATAGAAAAATAAATATCATAAATTAAAATTTAGAAGAATCATGCCACAAAAAGAAAAGGAAGATTTAAGGTTAGAAATTCCTAGCTATGCTTGGATTTCCTTGGCTCGAAGAGGTATGGAAAAAATTAGCCTTGATCAATGCTTCTTAAAAAATTGTGATAACCAAGACGCTAAATTGTTAGAACCCTTTGAGATGAAAGAGCACGAAGAGGAAAATAAACATATAAAGATTATTTCAGTCAAATGCAAAAAATGTAATGGAATTTTTAAATTTAAATTAGAAACTCTTAAAAAAGTAGCCAGACCTACAAAAAAAAGTAAAGATGAAGATGATGACGAGGGTGCTTTATCCATGGGAATGGTTTATGCTTTAGATGAAAATGATAACAATTTAGGTCATATTGGATATTTTTAAAATTTAAAAGATATTAAATCTTTTTGCACACTTATTTAGCTCAATATCTATTATTAACTCATATCTCTTTAGTGAATTAGGATTTCAAAAAAAAAAAAATTTAGGAACTTATCCCTAACCCTTAACATCATTATTTATTCATTTTCTTTTATGATTAATTTCGCAACTCGATTTGGTAATAACCATCCTAAATATGAAAAGAAACATTGAGCAATATATAAAATCCTTGATATTAGTATTAATCCTATATTAGTTGTATTAGATATAACAATTATTAGGGCTATTACTAAACAAATTATACTCACAAATAAAAATCGTCCTCTCCATACCATTTTCACGTTCTCAGATTTTAATAAGTTCCTAACAAAAATAAACATGGTAACTAGCGCTAAAACGGCTGCAAATAAAGTAAATAAGGGTATTATAGGCGCTGCATCAACTTCCATTGGGCCAGCTCTATGCATTATTGAGTAGGGATTTATAATCAACATCGCTATAATATAAATCTCATAGGTAAGACAAACGACAGAATAGATGGGTACTATTTTTTTTAATGATGCTGGAGCTAAAAGTATAGCCATTGCCCAAATCCAGAATATAGAACTGAATGCGACAAATGCAATATAGATAAAAAAATAGATATTATCCTGTAAAACGAAATCAAAAAAAACCATTGTTATAAATGTAATTCCTAATGCTAACCACGGCGTAGTCATGAAAATTAAAGAAAGTCCTACAAATAAAAGCTCTTTTCGTTTATATGCAGCATATTTGGATGCGATTAATCCACCTATCAATATTCCAACTGCGGGATATATTAATCCAATAATTCCATCGATCATTTGCTGTTGGGTTAAATCTTCAATTCCCATTTCTTATACCTTTTATATATATTAAATTTCTAATTAAAAGTTAAGAATTCTTAAATATAAATATTTATACTTTTTTATAAAAAATAGCAAATTATGGGATTTAATAATGAGGGAAATAAATTATGATCAATTTAGCCACATATACGATTTAAGTAGAGGGATAAATCCTAAGACCGTTAATGATTTAATAAAATTTACGTATATTGATCAGAATTCATTAGTTCTTGATATGGGATGTGGAACAGGCAATTATACAAATGCTTTAATGCAGTTTGTAAAATATGTCATCGGTTTAGATCTCTCTTTAGGTATGATCAAGAAAGCAAAGGATAAATTTCCTAATTTAGAATATACAAATAGTAATGTTTTGTGGATTCCTTTTCGTTCGGAAATTTTTAATGGATTGTATCTCATTCAAGTAATTCATCATATTTCAAATAAATTAGTCCTATTTAAAGAAGCATATCGTATCCTCCAGAAAAATGGACATATAGCAATACAAACCTGTTCTCATGATCAAATTAATACATATTGGTATACTTATTATTTTCCTGAGGGTTTAAAAGCGGAACTAAAGAGATTTCTCGATGTGAAGGACATAATTTCACTACTTAAAAAGACGGGATTTTCAAAAATTGGAGTAAGGATATGCTATTATGATACTGTTATTTTGAATCAATTACCTGAAAATTATTTAGAAAAGAATTTCCGTGATGGAGATTCTTTTTTTGCATTAATGAAGGAGGATGAAATAGAAGCAGGATGCAAAAAATTACAAGATGATATAAATTCAGGTGCTATTAATAAAATTCTTAAAGCTTATAAGAAAAAGGTAGATTTGTATGGAGGGTCTTTAATCATTTATGGTCAAAAATAATGTTAGGCTAATCGTTAAGAGATTTAGACATTATGGCAACACCTCTTAAAAGTCTAGCATTATAGGCTTTTTCTTGGAATAAGTTCAATTAAAGATTCAGGACAAGAAGCGACACATAAACCACAACCAAAGCATAAATCTTGCCTAAAAATAATATTATTATCGGCATTTAATATTCTCGCTCCAAATTGGCACATATCAGCACAAGTACTACAATTATTACATATCTCACCATTAAAAGTTGATACAAATTCACTTGGTTTTATCAGACCTTTCATGTTCATTAATTGCAATCCTTGAAGTGCATGACAACAACAGGGACAACAGCTGCATATCGCAGAAGGGAATTGATCAGTTTTATTTGGTTGATTTAATGTTAAGTGGACTAGTCCTAATTTGGCTGTCTCAGAAACAATTGACATTGCCTCTTCTCGACTTATATATTCTGCGTATCCATTACTAACATCTATTTCTGCTTTTTCATTAAGTGAAATACAAGTTTTTCGCGGGAATTGACAATTTTGAAGGGTCATTCGGCATATGCACCATGTAATAGCAATTTTTTCGGCATCCATTATAAGTTGATTGATCCGAGATAAATCGAGGGCAACATGATTATTTTCAATTCGCTTATTAATAGGAATGGTAACAGCTTGCCATTTCTTTTTAAAATTAATTAATTCATCTTCCGACCATTTTTTACTTTCATTCATTTAAAAATCGCCGTCATTTTTAATATTTGATTATATTTTCCAAAATTTATAATTTATCTTAGTCTTTATTTATGAGACTTGTTTATGCTTAAAATGAAAATGATAATAATTTGAGGTATTTAGATTATTTTTAGAAAGTCTAATTATATCTTGTCAACTTTTTGAAATTATTTCGATTTTTCTTAAATGGATTAATTTTATTGAGATATTGGATTCTAGTTTATAATTTGAATACTGTTAATTGCCTTAAACTAGGCTGTAAATATAAATTGAAAAAGAAAAAATAAAAAGACAAATGCCTTCTTATTTAATATTGAAAATCTTGAGAGGATTGTCCGAATGTCGACAAAATTAGGAGAAGAAGACCTTTTACGGAAAAAAGTTTGGAAAATAATTAATTTAATACAGGCGAATCAATTATTTGTCCATTCTGAGAATTTGAATATTAAATATTTAGATGAGAAAAATAAGGTTCAAACAAAAACCTTACCAGAAATTTTAAGTTTATGTGTATTAAATGCTTTAGTACCTAATTCTGCAATGTTGTTAATCGGTGGTCACGGAGGCGGAAAAACAACGCTCGTAAAATTATTAGGCAGAATGTTTACTGGTAATTCGCTAAATAAGATAGAAAACTCTATCATCAGAGGACATCCACAACTCACCGAAGAAAAATTAGTTGGTACCCTTAAGTTAGGCAAATTAATGCATGAAGGAGAAGAAGAAGTTGTATGGCGTCATTTTATTACAAACTTTTGGAAAATAATTGATGAGGTTAATCGATTAACTCCATATGCTCAAGATATATTGTTATCTTTATTGGCAGAGGGTACTGTGAAATATTATGATTCGATTACAACAATTAGTAAATTTTGTCTATTTGCCACTATTAATCCTCAAGATGTTGGCACTTTTGAGCTATCAAATCCATTCTTAGATCGATTTGGGATATCTTCTCCAATTTCTATGCCAGCTAGTCAAGATTTACAATTGATACTGAGGGGTAAAGATGAGAAATATAGTGGTTGGGATGAGTTAGTTCAAGTTCCCAAAATTTTAACAATAGATGAATTAATGGAAATTTGGTATCATGTTAACAAATTAGCTTATGAAAACGATGTAAATAACTATATCCATGCAATAATAAGGGAATTTACGTTATGTGCTAGGATTAATAAAGGTAATACTGAAGATTTAAAACCAAGTACAGGACTCTGTTCAGGGTGCCATTTTAATACTGCCCAAAATGTATGCAATAATATAGATTCAATATTATCAGTTAGAGTTGCGAAGGATCTTTTAAGATATTCAAAAGCGTTAGCATGGCTTATGGGGCTGAATAAAATTGATATTAATATCGTAAATACCATTGCACCCTATGTGATATCTCATAGAGTTGCCTATGTAAAAAGAGAACTGGAAAAACCTCCCTATTGGGGAAATAAATATGAATTTAGCAAAAATATTTTAACTTTAATTCAAAAAAGATTCAAAACTCGGGAAATATGTTATCAGATCACAGAAAACTTTCGAAATGGTATTCCCAAGCAAACAGATTTATCAGAATTAAAAAGATATGAAAAAAATGATTTAATTGTAAAATATGATTTAATTCCATTCGTAGAGTCTATTAAAGATAAAGTTTATTCCGATTTAGCTCAAAAAGTCAATGATGCCAGCAAGAAAGGAAATATCGAAGAATTATCAAAAATCCGAAATAATTTATTAGAAGATCTTGACTTTCCAAATCGAGCTGATTTAATAAATTGGTGTAATCTAGAACTATACAAGCAGACGGTAACCAATTTTGTATTCAAATATCGAGATAATAAAGAAGTATGGGCAGATATCGCATCAGATTTCTCCAATCTAGATGGACCAGTAAAAGAAGCATTTAGTAAAAGACAAACAAAACAAATACGGTCAGAAGATTTATTATTGGAAATTAACGTTACAGGCACTGATGATGAATCTTTAGTAAATATTCAAATATCAGGAGGTTCAGATGCATTAAAACTGATAAACATTCTAAAGAATAAAGAGTATATTCAAAAAGAAGAATGATCATACAGAAATAGCTTAAAATAAAAAATAAATGAGACAGAATTTGAATAAAATCCTAAAAATTATTATTAAAATATAAAATTCAAATAATCCATATATAAACTATGATAAAATCTCTAAACCACACAAAAAATTGACACCTAAAGATAAAAAAATAATTAATTTAGCACAAATGGCTTGGGGAAAAACATTACGGGAATTTTATTATCCCCCTCTTGAACAGCCAAAATTTGTGTTTGATTATACCCATAAAGAGGGTTTTTATATTGATCCTGATCATAAATGGCAAATTACCATGAATTTAGCAAATACTCCTCTTTTTAGGGATGATGAAGAGTATATCAAATATTTTCATGCTATTACTATGCATGAAGTCTCTCATTATGAGATCATTCCTTATGATGGTTTAATTCATGCTAAACTATTAAAAGCAGCAATGAAATATGTTAATCCCAATTTTGCACCGATTGTCGTTAATATTTTTGCAGATTTAGTAATTGATACAAAGCTATATAAAAAATATCCCGATTTAATGTTATGGGAACTGAAAAAAGGATATGAACATATCTCTGATATATATAAAGAAAAATTAAGCGATTTCTCAAAATTTTTGTTTAGATCATATGAAAAAATGTGGAATCAACAATTGCTTGATGATAATTTAATTTCTAAGATAAATTCAGTAAAAGAAATTAATATTCAATCTTTAACAGCTAAAGATAAATCAGAGTTATTAGAAGAGAACTCCATCTCCGATAAAGATTTGCAAAAAATTGAGGCTTATTATTCTCTTTCCGAACTAGATAATTTAGTAAATAAGGTATCCAAAGAAATTTTGAAGGATTTTGAAGATGAGTCTACTTGGGAAAAAAAAGTAGCGAATATTTCAAGGATTCTAAAGAATTTAATTAACGACACTTTTACGTTAATTGGAAAATATGTAAAAACTGAAGAAGGAAAGGCAAGAAGAAAGGCACCAGGAAAGGGAGGAGGAAGTGTAGATTTTCCTGAAGATTTAATCGAAATTATGGATAATCCTCTTGAAAATAAAAATCGTGATAAATTAAAGAAAGACAATGATGATGAATTAAGGCAGAAGAGCGAGGAATTCGCAAAAGAAACACCATATTCTGAATTTGGATCCCCAGCAGACCAAGCTGGAATATTGATAAATGGTAGTCCTTTAGCTACATGGTATCGTGGATTAGCCAGAAATCTTATTGAAATTAAAATCTATGAAGAAAAACCAGGAGGACAATTACCTGTATATCCAGATACTTGGAGGATTGGAGATCCAATAGAAGATTTAGATGTGGTTCAAACTCTTTTAAATAGTCCAGTTATAATTCCGAACATAACTACTCGAAAATGGGTTTTCAAAGAAGGACCTGGTCATATGGTCGAAAAACAAATCCCTGACCTTTTAATTGTGCTTGATTCCTCCGGCTCAATGATGTGGAACTATACAGCCAAAACTGATAAGGGAAGAGGCCCCTATCACATGGCATTATTAGCCTCTTTTGCTGCATTACACTATGTAGCGAATAAGGGTGTGAAATTTAGTATTATTAATTTTTCAGGTCGACCAGATATATGCCAATGGACTTCAGATTATCATATAGCAGAACAGACTCTTTTAAGATATCAAGGCAGTGGAACAATTCTACCCATAAAAGCAATAGCTACTCAATGTGAAAAAGCAGAGAGAAGAGTATTGGTTTTCATAATTACTGATTTTGGAATCTACAACTGGAGTAAAGCTAAAAAAATTATGATTGAATTATCAAATAGAGGACATAAAATTGTTGGATTTTTTATTGGGGCAACAGATATTCCCAAATCTCAATTTAAAAACTTATTAGATAAAGTAACATTTTA
>JBHLNT010000232.1:0-6224 GCA_048941265.1 Promethearchaeota archaeon | reverse complement strand
ATTACTTCAAAAATTATTAATATACGAGCTGAATATGCTTTAGACCCAACAAAAACTGTTATCTGCTCTCAAGAAAATGATTGGACAATTCTAATAAATGATAATTTTAATTTAGAAGAACCAATTGAATCTAGAACTATATTTATAAAGGAAATAGATTCAATATATCAAGTAATTCCATTGATTACAAAGAAGATTCAAACTATCGGTTGTGCTATTGAAAATAAAACTAAATTAGTAGAGTTTGCAAATCAAGCCACATTTAGAGGTGTTGCTAGATGTGTGAATTTAGGTCAAATGCATTTATTTGATTCTCCATGGGATGGGATGTTATTTATGTCTAGATTGGTGAATTGGGTGACTTTATATTATGGAAGATAAAAGTATATTTATCTATAATTCTAAAGACTTACAAAACAGCATTCACATTACGACAGTTAAAACAGAATCCTCTATTAATGAAATAAAACCTTTATAATTTTGACAATTATTATGATATTTAGTTAAAATACTATCATTTAATAATTGAATAGAAATTTTTGATATCATCCCAATAGAGCTATTAGTTATTAATTTTAAAGTGGCTTCCTTTAGTGAATACATAAGAGTATAGATCATTTCATCAGAAATTTTAATTTTCTTTCCAAAATTATTTAAAAATTTTGTTAATTCTTGCTCTGTAAATATTTTATTTATCAAATTAATAGAATAACTTGAGATTTGTTCACAGTCTATTCCTATTGGTAATGAGGATAAAGCTATAAAAATATCCTTTTTTGAGTGAGAAATGGATATAAAGGGGATATAATCAAAGTTTGATTCACTAATTATATTAATAAATGGTTTATTCCATTTATTTTTGGATAAGACAATGTTTTTTTGAGAGACATTTAAATTGGTGCTTACAAATTTCCAATATAAAGGTAATCCAATTTTTAATAATATTCTAACAGAGAGCCACTCAAATAGTCTCGAGTACTTTTTCTCTCTTAAAAAGTTGTCGATTTGATTAATTTCCCTATTATTCCAGAAGTATTCGAAATCTTTAATATTATCAATATTTTGTTCAAGATAACTTTTACTTAAATTTTTAGGACAATGGCCCATGAAAATATATTTTTGATTGATATGTGTAATGAAAAAATTACAACAGAAATTAAGAAAATTCTCCGAATGAATCAAATTATCTAAAGAAAAGCAAAATGGAAATTTTTTTTCTAACATTTGATAATTTTAAATAATGAAGAATTAAGAAATTAATTTTATCTAACAGGTAAAACTTTGCATTCAGCTAATCCGCTTATTACCACTTTATTATTCTGATTTTTTAATATCGTTTCAATTGTGTATACTCTTCTTTTATCAATATCAATAACTCTTAAATAAGCTGTTATTTCATCTCCAACATAAACAGGTTTTTCAAAATTTAATTGCTGAGTAAGCCAAATATTACCTGATCCCATAAGTTTGGTCAAACCAGCAGATATTATTGACGCTGAAATTAAACCATGAGCAATAGGTTTCTTAAAAATAGTTTTTCTGGCAAATTCTTCATCAGTGTGAATTGGATTAATATCGCCGCTTATTTGAATAAATTTTTGAATATCCTCTTTAGTTATTTTTTTTGTGATCGTTATATTTTTTTCCATTTTTCTCCTTAATTGAGTTATTGAATATTCATATACTAATTTAATAAATCTGCAATCTAATTAAAATAATATTTTATTTAATCACACATCTTATGGAATTTTACGATATCAAGAATAATTTTATCTGTAATAATTAGGTAAAATGAGAAAAACTTCATTTTAAAATATAATTAAAAAAACACAAATATAATAAGACTTAATAAATTAATCAATCATATTTAAAAGTTAGCTATAGAATTTTAAAACTATTAAAACTAATATCAATATGTGAGAATATGTTTTACGAAAATAAGAAAGTAATAGTAACTGGAGCAGCTGGTTTTATAGGAAGTAATCTAACAGATAGATTATTAGAATTAGGAGCAGAAGTTATAGGAATTGATAATTTATTTAATGGAAGAATAGAAAACTTGGATGATACCATGAAGAATAAAAATTTTAAGTTTCACAAAGGAGATGTTAGAGATTTAAATTTTCTTTTAGATATTTGTGAAGATGTTGATATTATTTTTCATGAGGCCGCATTTGCAAGTGTACCCCAATCAATAAAAATGCCAGAAAACTGCAATGATGTTAATGTGAATGGAATTTTAAATGTATTAAATGCTGCTAGACGCATGGATGTTAAAAAAGTAGTCTTTGCTTCTAGCTCTTCTGTATATGGTGAAACTCCTGGACTAAAAAAAAATGAAGAAATGCGTAGAGTACCAATTTCTCCTTATGGTGCTGCTAAATTAGCATGTGAAGCTTATATGTATGTGTATTACCACGTTTACGGCTTAAAAACTATTTCTTTAAGATATTTTAATGTATATGGTCCAAGACAGAGAGATGATTCACCCTATACTGGCGTTATTGCAATTTGGTTCAATAGAGCACGTAATAATCAAAATCTAATAGTTTTTGGAGATGGTGAACAATCAAGAGATTTTACATATATTAATGATGTAGTTCAAGCTAATATCTTAGCAGGTGAGAAGGATGTTTCTGGTGAAATTTATAATATAGGTGCAGGCAATCCTATAACGTTAAATAATCTAGGACATTTAATTTTAAAATTAACTGGAAAAGAGCATTTAAAACTTGAATATACAGATCCTAGACCCGGAGATATTAAACATAGTTATGCAGATCTTACAAAAGCTAAAAATTTGCTCGGATTTCAACCAAAGTATAAACAGGAAGAAGGCTTACGGGAATATTTTAAATGGTACGTTAAGAAACACAATCTTAATCTGAAAATTAATTAATATTATTAAAAAAATTCAGTAAACTGAATTAACCTTTTATATTTATTATACGAATTTATGAAATTTATAATAATTTTAAGATCTCCAATAAAAAATGAATATTTTATTTATTGTAAATTATTTTCCTCCTAGTACTGGGGCAGCTGCTTTAAATGCTATGGAAATTTCCAAATATCTAATTAAATTTGGTCATAACATAAATATATTGGCACCTGGTGACATGGGAAAGACTTTAAATTTAAAAAACTCATTGAATTTACAAAATAGTTTAGGTCTAAATATTAGTTATTCAAATTCTTATATTAAGACCCCTCTAAGTTGGGTTATTTCTCATTTTGAGAATTTTTTAAGATTTTTAATTCAAAAACATAATTTTTTCAAACCAGACTTAATTCTTTCTCAATATCACCCTTTTCATTTTGCGAGTGTAATTGGAGGATATTTATCTAAATTTTTAAATATTCCACATATAATTAGATCTCATGATATTTTTCTTGATTTAGATTCACATTCTCGCTTATTTAATTTATATATAAGCCTAAATTATCCTATTGTATATCGTTCCATCCAAAATTGTCATACTTTTTATGTGACTGCATCAGAAATGATCGATTATTTCCATAATTTCAAAGATTTAAATAACATTAATTTCAAAATCCATCATAATGGCATAGATACAGATCTTTTTTTTCCTTTTAAAAACCAAGAAAAATTAAAAGATTTGTATGGATGTGAAATAATAATCTCTTTCATAGGATTAATGACTCCCGATATAGGAATCCATAATTTAATCAAAATATTTCCAGAAATTCTTAAAAAAACTAAAAAAGAAGTTCATATTGTGCTAATTGGAGAGGGAAGATATAAAGATTATATCCTTAATCTAATAAATAAATTAAATCTACATAATTACATACATTTTTTAGGTATAATGCCACATAATCAAATACCTTATTTTATCAATAATAGCGATCTAGGAATAGGGAGGATAACTCATAAAAAAATGTGGAGATATATGGTTCCAATTAAGTGTTTAGAATACATGGCTTGTCAAAAACCATTTATTTCCACGCCAATATCGAGGGATGTTCTTAAAAATAATGATGTTGGATTATTATTACAAAAAAATTTTACTAATAAAGATCTTATTGATAAAATGTTGATGTTAATCGAAGATAAAATGCTAAGAAATAAACTTGGAGAACAAGGATTAAAAAAAGCTCATCAAAAATTTCGCTGGGAACTAATAATGAAAAATTTTAATCAAGATTTAAGAAATATTGAAAAATGAACTAGACTACCTTAAAATTGGTTAAAAAGAATATTAGGATTTTTCTCAGTTTTATGATATTGAAAGCCTTTAAGAAATTTTTTTTTTAAATTCAAAGAAGATTATTATTATAATCATGATACTTCTTAAATTCTTATCAAAGAACTTCTATACTAAAAAGATATTTATAAAAAAAATTAGATCAAAAAAATTTCTTAGGCATAAAATCTTTATTATAGATATTATCTAAAGAGAATTTTTCTACGATTTCTAATATCTGATTAATTTCGTCAGGCGATAATAAATCTCTCCATGCTTTAATCGGATTAATCTTTTTTAATAAACTACTATCTTTTTTTACCGTTAAAGAGACTTTATTTTTAATCAGATTTTGGGTAAAATCAATATCAAAATTTAACTCTCTAAATATTTTTTTCAGTTCCATTTCTGGATTTAAATATAAGTTCTCATAAGTTGTTATACACCAATCATTAGATTTCATTGTATTTAAAGCTACTAAATTTTCTGCCGCCCAAATACATGCATTTCTTTCTATTTGAGTTTTAGCTTGAGAAATAACATGATTTAATGAAGATAGATGATCATTCATTAGATTTTCTTGTTTTAATATAATATCGATGTCAGTTGTAGCCCAATTCAATCTTGTTCTGGATTCAACTACCGCGCAAGGATGTCTCAAAATATATATAATCGGTATCCTGGGAAAATTATTTCTTAGCCACTTTAAGAAAAAGCTAGCTCTTATTGTTTTAATAATACGACCTTGAGGTCTAAAAAATTTATTATCTTGATCCACCCATAGACTTCTTATCTCTCCTTTAAGAATTGTGTTAAATAATTGGAAATAGTCATAATTTATACTATCTGGAGGGATATATTGTTTATTCAATAAGTTTTTACAAATCTTAACTTTCCTAGGATTAAACGGTTCAAATATTATTCGATATTTGAAAAACTGAGTTAATAATTCTGCTAACCAAGTTGTACCACTTCGACCTGTTCCTGAAACTAAAATAGTATTATTAAGGGAATGATTTTTTTCTAAGAAAAATACATTATATATTCTATTTTTGTTTAATATTTTTGAAAATTTAGTTCCTTTTAATTTTAACATAGTAATATAAAATTTTTAATTAAAAATTTTAATATAAAAGGTATTGATTATAAGAATGGTTATATTTATATTATTTTTTAAATCTCATCTTATTTTTTTTGTGAATTATAATAAATTTTCAAATTTAAAAATCGATTTCTAAAATTACGTATGCATCATTCTCATATAATTTATCATAATAAGGACAATCTTTAAAGGAATTAAGTTCAGTAGAATTGAGAGAATTTTTTTCAATCATTAAATAATCAATATCTTTTTTTAGGATATAGTCCCTGGTTTCATTAAAGGAGTGTGCTTCATATTCATAATCCCATAAATAACATTTATACGTACTCAACGTATCGTAAAAACAATTAGTGGTATCATCATAATCAGAGACCAAAATTCTTGAATTTTCGGGAACATTTTCCTTAATATAAAAAACTGCATCAATATGATCTTTATCAAAAAAATAAGTAGTATAAATTCTTTTATCGGAGTAAATAGTACTTATACTCGAAACTAATAGCAGAATCATTAATATATTTTCTAATCTTATGATTTTTGTAATGATTTTATTATTGATTAACTTTTTATACGTACTATTATAATTTAAGAGATAAGTAGTAAGTAATTTCGTTTTATTAATTACTTTTTCAACAAAAAAACAAACCAATATTACTAATGGTCCGCCAAATGCTTCTAATGCTCTCCATTTAAACCAAGATACATTTTCAGTAAACACATTAGAAGACCCTCCAAATAAAATATCAAATAAGTAAAATCCAATTATTATCAGTATAGAAAGTTTCAAAAAATTTATTAAATCGCAAAATTTATGACTAAAATACTTTTTTGTGGAGAAAAATAAACTCATAATCGCAAAAATGAAAAAATAAGATAATATTTTTTTCTCAATATCTAAAAATTCGGAGATAAAA
>JBHLNT010000042.1:0-27692 GCA_048941265.1 Promethearchaeota archaeon | reverse complement strand
CTTGGGTTTTTAGTAGATAGAAATACAAAACTCACAAGACGATTCGGAAGGCGATTCCCTTGGATTGTTATAGGGGTCGTCCCTTGGTGTTTAAGTTTGTATCTTATCTTCTCAGCTCCAGATGTGGATGGTTCCAGCAATCCTTGGCCAATATTTTGGTGGCTTATTTTCTCATTATTTATTTTTGATACATTTGGATCACTTGTGCAGGTAAATCTTGGAGTTCTACGCCCAGATTTATTTCGCACTGAAGAAGAGCGCCGAAAATTATCGAAATATTTCATGCCTATAGATATGGTGGCTCAAGCCATTGGTTTAGTAATTCCTCCCCTATTCCTTAGTGCTGGTGCTGGAAGAGAGGGATTTGCATTTATGGGTGCAATGGTTGCATTCATAGCTCTTATTGGCGGTCTTTTATTTCTTCCTGGTGCCCGAGAAGATAAGGTTGTAATTGATCGCTATTACACGGGCGAATATGAGAGAATGACATTTTTCAAGGGAATAAAAGAAGTTGTTAAACAAAAAAGCTTCATTGTTTATTTTATTTTTGTCACAGCGTGGGTTGCATCAACTAGTATAATGATGGGAAATACTATCTATATAATAGTCTTTGTTGCGCGTGCCAGTACCGACGATATAACTCTCATATTTGTTGCCCTACTTTTAGGTGCTTTAATTTCTATTCCATTCTGGCTTAAAATTTTAAAAACAATGAACAACAACAAAAAGGTGGGAGCCATCGGGGGATTTTTAGTTTCTGCAGCTATGGTCCCAATAACATTTTTTCAAACAACATTAGATTTATTAATAATAATATTTATTCTCGGATTTTGCTTGGGCTCACTTTGGGCGTTTATCTACACAATTATAGCAGCAAATGTTCAAGATGACTATGCGGTGCGAACTAAAAAGGATCAAAAAGCTATTCTCGTTGGAGCTTCTGCATTTTTTGGTCGACTTGCTGCCACTATCGACGAATTAATAATAGCAATTGTACATAATCTCACAGGATTCGTTCCAGGCAAGGAATCATATGCTGAGTTAGCGGCTGCGGTTGCTGATATACACCTAGTATTATGGGGAATTCGCCTTTTGGCGGGGGTCATTCCAGCTATTGTTATGTTTATAGGAACCCTTATCTTTTGGAAATATTACCCATTAACTCAAGACGTTGTTTTAAAAAATAAAGAGCAATTGGAGAAATTAGGTATATAATTAAGAAATTTTATATCAATTATCCATTTTTTTATTTTTTAATTTCAAACTCCATTTCTTTTTAAATATTCATAAAAGGCTTTTTCTTTTTTAGCATGAATATTTAGTAATTCTATTTTCTTGCTTCTTAAATGTCGACAGAATAATTTTAAAATTTTAATCTCTTTAATACGGGGTATCTTCTACCTATTCCGAATGCACTTTCACTAATTTTTATTGATTGAACTAGTTGTCTTCGCTTATATTCTGAATTTAAATAGAGTTTTCTTACTTTTAAAATAGTTTGCGCATCAATACCCTTTTTTACCAGATGATCTAATTCTGAACCGACCCCATGTTCAACTATTTCTTCGAGTATTATATCAAGAATTTCATATGGAGGTAGAGAATCACTGTCCTTTTGATTTTCTCTTAGCTCAGCGGTTGGAGGTCTTTCAATAATACCTCGGGGTATTTCTTCTTTATCTTTATTAATATATTCACAGATTTCATAAATTTGCACTTTTAAAAGATCACCTGGCACATTTTTGCCGCCATTGGTATCTCCGTACAAAGTGCAATAGCCTACACCAATTTCAGATTTATTGCCTGTAGAGACGAGTAGCCAATTAAATTTATTTGAATAATACATTAATATGGTTGCTCTAATCCGAGCTTGGAGGTTTTCGTCCGCGATATCAAAAGGTACTTTTCCAAGGTTTTTTTCTATCGAATTTTCATAGGCATCAAATAGATCATCGATTGGGTGAATATTATAGTTAATACCTATATTTTCACATAATTTTTGCGCTAAATCCAAACTTTCTCGGGAGGTATATCTTGTAGGCATCATTATGGCATTGACTTTATCTGGTCCTAATGCTTTCGCGCAAATATATGCTGTTAAAGCCGAATCAATACCTCCACTCAATCCTAATACAACTCCGCTGAAAATATTGCTTTTATGAAAGTAATCAAATAAATTCAATTTTAAAGCATTTAACACTTCTTCCCTCCAATCAATATGATAATCTTGTTCTTTGATTACCGCTGGGTCGTCTATGGAAATTTCTACTTGATTAATATCTTCTTCAAAAGCTTTTGCTTTAAAAATAATTTGACCATATTTATTTGTGATAAAACTTTGTCCGTCATAAACAATTTCGTCAAGGCCTCCCACCATATTAACATATACTATAGGGACAGAAAATCTTTTAGATTTTCCACATACTAAATCTTTTCTAAGGTTAAATTTATTTATGTGATATGGAGAAGCATTGATTATGATCAGTAATTCAGCTCCATTATTAACAAGGTTTTCTGCGACTTTGATATCATACGAATTATCCCAAATATCTTCACAGATTAGTAATCCAACCTTAATGCCTTTTATTTCAATAGGTGTGAATTTAGTGTCAAAAGAAAAATATCTTCTCTCATCAAATATATCATAATTTGGTAAAAGTCTTTTGTTTTCGATGTATTTAATCATCTTTCCCTCAATTACTATTGCAGAATTATAAAAATGTTGGATTTTTTCCTTTAATTCTTGAGGTTCGGTAAATGTACCTAAAATGATCGTTGATGAAGAATTCAATTCCTTTATTTTTTCGATTGAATTCATATTTTTCTCTTTTATTAGATCGTCATAGATATGGTCCATTAATGGATATCCAACCAACGACATCTCAGGAAATGCAATAATATCTGCATTTTGATTGCTTTCTATAATGTTTATGATTTTATTTCTGTTATAGTCAACGTCTCCAACAATAGGATTAATTTGACCAATGACTAATTTTAATTTTCGATTTTTCATCTTTAATTCCATAACTTAAAATTATTCATATCTAATTTATTAAAACTCTAATGCTTAATTCTATTAATTATCATTCCATTTTTTACTCTTCTATTATAATTTCTTAACTTTTCTTAACTTTTCATATTTTTTTTATAATTTTTTCTTTTCCAAACCAAACGTGGGAAAACAAACCCATATTAATAGACAAAGTTTAAATTATAGAAAGTACAATTCAGATATAATGGCCTCATATAATACTAATGCTATAAAAAAACTGGCTATGGATATAGCCATTGATGTTATTGTAGCAGCAGCATTAGTATTATAAAGCAAGAGACCTTTTCCTGACTTTTTCTCTAACATATTTGATTGGAAGATTTTTCTTGCTTTGTAGATAATATTTTTAGAAAGAGGTCATTTAAGAAAAGCGCTTTTGCTTATTGGTCATTCAATACAAAAAACAAAAAAGAGATTAAAGTATAATGAGTGTAAAAAGTAATGATATAGATTTTTATAATTTGGGTTTTAAATTTATAAAAACCAAAATGATGTTCGTTTCGGACTATAAAGATGGTGAATGGGACGAGGGTAAATTAGTTCCTTTTGGAAATTTAGAAATTTCCCCTGCTGCCTGTGCCTTAAATTATGGTCAAACATTTTTTGAAGGAATGAAAGCATTGAGAGCAAAGAATGGTGATATCACTTTATTCCGACCAAGTGAAAATGCAAAAAGACTCAACAAAAGCGCTGAAAGATTACTTATGCCGAAATACGATCCTCATAAATTCATCAATGCGCTTAAAACCGTTGTAAGAGCTAATGAAGAATATATTCCGCCTTATGATAGTGGCGGAGCATTATATATCCGACCTTTAATGATTGGAAATGGTCCGATGTTGGGTGTTGCACCCGCCGAAGAATTTAAATTTATCATTTTTGTCTCACCTGTCGGCCCTTATTTCCCTGAAGGTTTTAAAGCTATCGATATTGAAATTTCAAAAAAGTACACAAGAGCTTCTCAGGGAGGAACGGGATTTACAAAAATGGGAGGGAATTATGCGGGGACCATGAAACCAGCAAAAGAAGCAAAAATGAAAGGTTTCGCTCAAATTCTTTATTTAGATTCTGTACATTTAGAATACATAAATGAGGTGGGAGCGGCTAACTTTTGTGGTGTCATAGATAGCAATCTTGTCACCCCTAGATTCATAGGGACTATACTTGAAGGTATTACAGTTAAATCTGTGTTAGAGCTTGCCGAGAAAAAATTAGGAGTTAAGGTTGAACAAAGAGATATTTCATATAAAGAATTATTCGAAGATAATTGCACAGAGACGTTTTGTACAGGAACTGCAGCCGTTATTACTCCAATAGGTTCAATCAATATGGAAGAGAAAACAAAAGTGTTTAATAATCATCAGCCCGGTGAATTAACAATCAAACTCTATAATTTATTAACTGGAATCCAGCGCCTAGAAATCGAAGATGAGTTTGGCTGGACAGTTAGTATTTAAATAATTTTAATTTTTTTTTTAAATGATTAATTCTAATTGTCATATCAAAACAATCAGGATGGATATGCTGTATCTTCAGAAATGAAGGGTTCCCAATATCGACATACGAAACATTGAACTATTCGCATTTTTTTTGAATTTAACAGAAATGTCCTTAAGGCCATTATATTCCCACATTTGGGACATTTTTTTAATTCTTTCATATCCAGTTTTTTCTTATACCAGAAACCTCAATTTAAATATAATAGTGAGTTTATAAAAACATTTTGAAAATCTAAAATAAGAGTTCAAATTCCAGTTTTTATTACAGCTCTCTTATTTCTCTTATTAGATTTGATGCAATTGGTTCTAATAAATAATATTAGAGTAATGAGGACTTCCATGAATAAATTTATTATTCATTTTTTCATTCATTGGTTTGTCTTTCCAACTGAATCCGTTTATCTCACACATTTTCAATCAAAAAAAACTAAAGTTAGTTAAATTTAATTCAAGAATATGCATAATACAATTTTTGAGAAAAAAAGGGTAAAATTTAGAAAAAGATTTTCAATGAGATTATATAATTTGGCCACAATAATTGCCACCAAATGGTCTTTTTGAGATTGGTTTAATAACTTTAAAAGGCTTATTCCCGATAATCTCATATGGTATATTGAAAAACTCGCAAAATTCTCTTAATAGTGGTTCAATTTCTTTAAGTTCTTCTGGAGTTATTTCGAAAAGTTTTGCTCCTACTCCTAATTTCGGTTCTAAATTCTCTTCAGTTCTTAATATTATCTTGCCTCTATGAATTCCGGTTCCTAATTCTCCTCCGCATATCGATTCTTCACTCTCAATAACAGAGCCATCAGGTAAGATTTTAAGTCCAAGAGCTAGTATTAACCCTCCTGCCATATATTCTCCTAAAAAGTCTTTTGCCGTCCCACCGATGATTATGACAGGAAATTGATTTTCGTATTCTTTAATGTGAATGCCAACTCTATATCCCACATCTTTTTTTACATATATTTTACCGCCTCTAGCGGATAGACCAATGACATCCCCACCATCACCATCTATTAGAATTATTCCATTATTCATCGTATTACCAGTTTGATCTTCACAATTTCCATTAACAATGATTTTAGGACCATCCATAAAAACAGCGAGATCATTTCCAGGAACACCATTTATAATTATCTCAAAATCTCCTTGTAGGGATGCAGCTATAAATCGCTGTCCACAGACATTATTCAAAATTAATCTCTCATATCCATCTCTTATAGCTTCATGAATTTTCTCATTTAAGTCTTGATAGATTATGGACTCACCATTCGGGCAAGCATCTATTTCTATAGTTTTTTTGTTTTCTTTACTTAAAATAAGAGTACTATCTATCAACTTTATTATTCACCTGCATGTTTTACTCCTAATATATCAGCAATTTTGGGATTTGGACCAATATATCTTAATCTATCCCTATTTGAACGAAGTGATTCGACGGAATCTATTCCCATTGCTCCTAAAACTTCCTTTAATTCTTCATTCCAGCTATGGAAGAGATTAATAATTCGATTCCTCGCAACATCAATGTCCAATCTCTTAACTAAATATTCTTGTTGAGTAGCAATTCCCCATGAACATAGTCCTTTAAAACACTGTTGGCAAACTCTACAACCCATTGCGATTAGCACTGGTAAACAGCACATTCCTACATCGGCTCCTAATGCAATCGCCTTTATCAGATCTGCAGAATACCGAATAGATCCTCCCGCCACTAAAGTGACCTCATCTCTAAGGCCCTCTTCTCGTAATCTTTTATCAACAGAAGCAATTGCTAATTCGATTGGAATACCAGCATGATCCCGAATAATCCTTGGGGCTGCACCAGTACCGCCACGGAAACCATCAAGAGTCAAGAAATCCGCTCCTCCTCTAACTATTCCTACTGCTATTGGTGCAGAATTGTGAACTGCTGCGATTTTCACACCAACTGGCACTTTATATCGAGTAGCCTCCTTTAAAGCTGCGATTAACTGTGCAAGATCTTCTATTGAATAAATATCATGGTGCGGATAAGGCGACAATGCATCACTACCTTTGGGAATCATTCTCGTTTGAGATATTAAAGTATTGACTTTCTCTCCTGGTAAATGACCTCCGTGTCCTGGTTTTGCTCCTTGACCAATCTTGATCTCAAGTCCCGCTACATTGTGTAAATAGTTAATATCCACTCCAAATCTTCCTGATGCAACTTCAGAAATGATATTCGGACCATATTCATAGAAATCGGGATGAAGTCCTCCTTCTCCAGAACCTGCAAGAATATTTAGCTCTTTAGAGGCCTGATAAATTGCCATACACGCATTATAACTAATAGATCCTAAGCTCATATGACCCACCATAATTGGCATATCTATCTCGAAATGAGGCATAATTTCAGTTTTTAATGAGACTTTTGATGGATCTATCTCATCCATAGAGAAATCAAGTTTTTTCGGCTTTCGACCAAAAAATATTTTGGTTTCAATAGTTTCTCTTAACGGATCAATTGCGGGATTTGTAACTTGACAAGCGTCAAGAAGCAAATCATCAAATATGACTCTGATGGGCCTATCATTTCCAGTGGCACTTAATAAAACACCTCCATTCCCAGATTGAGCCCATATGATATTGCGTATCCTTCTTGTATAATTTCCATGTGGTGGTAAATAAGAATCATTTTTTACGACTCTAATTGCTTTACCCGGACACATCGCAACACATCTTTGGCAAGCCACACATAGGCTATCATCAGCTACAATACGTTCTCCATTAAAAGATAATGCTCCATAAGAACAATGGGTAACACATCGTTTGCATTTCTTACAATAATCCCTATCGATATTAACACGAAAATATGTTGGGACTGCATGATTTATTGACATTTATTATTCACCTATTACAGATAATTTTAATTTTTCAAATGGCTTTTCAAGGCCATTTCTTAAAAGACCATCTCCTAATCTAGCGACAATCGCCGTACCACTTCTCGGATGCCAAATTTCCCTAAATTTAAATGAGGAAGATTGATTTAGCATCAATCTCTTAAAACTAGCCTCTTCACTACTCAGATATACAGTATTCTCATCATCTGAGATGGCTGCAACTAAAGGTCTTAATTTTTTTCTATCTGTTAATCCAATCATTGTTGGCACAAGACCGTTAAAACCCACTACAATGGAGAATGGCCCATTTAGCATAGCAGAACGGTAAGTTGCCCTTATATTTTTAAGGGCAATTTGATATTTTTTTTCCATTCTCATAATTTCATCAAATAAAGGTGGAGCTAAGGCTAGACTCGCTATTGAAATTGGTATTTTATGCCTTCTGACTAATAAATCAAATAAATATGCTATTACTTCTGTATCCGTAAATAATGTACATTTATAACCAAATGATTCTAAATATCTCATGTTCGTTCCATATGAAGTTATCTCTCCATTATGGATTACAGAAGTCCCTAATAAATTAAATGGATGGGCTCCACCCCACCATCCAGGAGTATTCGTTGGAAATCGGCTATGGGCTAACCACATATACGCTTTATAATCGGCAATTTTATAATATTCCGCTATTTCATGGGACCATCCATTCCCCTTAAAAACACCCATATTTTTGCCCGATGACATGATAAATGCTCCATCAAACTTCTCATTAATTTCCATTACTAAACTTACCATTTGATCATCTTTTGAAATACTCTTCATCTCTTTTGGCTCATAAAACACTCTCCAAGTTATTGGGGGATTATCAACATTCGAAGGTGTTTTAGTGGGAATGACTTCAGATTGAATTATATACCCTGTCTTTTCTAAATGCTGTAATACAATTTCTTTACTTGGCTCATCATCAAATAAAAAATGAAGTGCATAATAATCTTTATATTTCGGATATATTCCGTAAGCAGCAAAACCGGCTCCAAGCCCATTTTCTCTGTCATGTAAAATACATAACATATCAATAACTTTAGTTCCAGAATCTCTTGTACCATCTATGTTAATATAGCCCGAAATACCACAACCATCAAACACCCTTTCATTTCGAAACTTTTCTGGTAAACTAGTATAATTTTTCCAATGCATGTTAGCTACTCCCTTCCATCTCCTTTTCTTTTTCTATCTCACTGATTAATTTTTTTAAATCACTTAGTTCTGGTTTAGCGGATTCCAAACCGACTCTCTTTCTGGCTGAATGAGAAAACATCGCAACTGTTCCCATCTTTTTAAAAGAATCAAATTCTCCTTTAAATCCCTTTGTAATATACCCCTTTTCTCTTGCTAAATTTCTTAGCTTTGTAAAAACTTCCACTAAACCTACTCTCATGGGGCACAATTCATAGCACACATAACAATCAAGACACATCCAAATTAGAGGGTCTTTTATTACCTTATCTATTTTCCCATCAAGAATTTTTCCAATTATTTCGTTTGGATCAAAATCTGATATTTTCGCTATAGGGCAATCATTATTGCATGCCCCACAGGAATAACATTTTTTTAAAAATTCGACATCAAAATATTTTTTGATCTCTTCATTTTTTTGATGGATAAGATCCACCTTCTCAAAAACACTCTTAACTTGAGTTCGATGATATTTTTCAAGAATCTCTCTGATATCAATTCCCAATGCTATACATAAAAGTTCAGAATAATATAGCACAGGAATATCATACTCATAATCCAATTTTTTCAAGTCTTGTTGGAGGTGATCAAATTGAATAAAACATTGGGGGCAACCAACAACAATACAATCGATTCTTGCATCTTTCATCGCTTCTAACTTTGTATGAATTTGCTCCATTCCAGAATCTGGATTATCCGCTCTGGCAAGACTACCTCCACAACAATCCATTTTACGATCATAATCAACACTCTTTGCCCCGAGATCTTCAATTAGTGTATCAAAAAAGTGAGGCTCCATCGGATCATCCATTTGGATTTTTTCACTAGGCCTGAGAAAATGACACCCGTAATGAACTGCAACTCTTAAGCCAGTTAAAGGATATTCAATATTGTCTTTAATTGTATCTTTTCCTAATTTGTGAAAAAATTCAACTAAATGATAGACATCTTTTTCTCCACTAACATTTAAATCAATCTTATTAAGATAAGAATTAATTTTAGCTCGAAAATGGGAATCTGTTTTAATCTCACTCCGTATCCCTTTTAAAGTTTCAAAACAACCATTACATGGGGTTAAAATATCTCTCCCTTCTAATTCGGCAATTGCGAGGTTTCTAGCAGCAGTTACAGAATATAATAACTCGTTAGTATTTTTGATTCCATTCGGTTCGGGACAACAACTAAAGTTTAGATTTTCTGTAAATTGAATTCCAAAAAAGTCCAATGCTTTTCTTACTGACACTTCAATAAAGGGCAAACGGTATGATATCATACAGCCTGGAAAGAGTACAATGTCTTGAATTGTCAATTTCTACCAACTTATTAAATTTATATTTTTGTCGAAAATATATATTTAATATATATTTCTACGATTAATATAACTTATAATTTATATTGATTTTAAGTTTAAAAACTTTTTCATAATTTTTAAGAATCTTTTCATAATTGTTAATAAAAAGTAAGAACAATGAACAATGTATATCCTTAGCGTTTTTCACTGAATAATGTTCAATATATACCATTCCTCTTATAAAGAAAATGAGCAGTTTAATTTAAAATTAGAAAACAAGATAAAAAGTGGAAATATATATTAGTTATATTAGAAAAATTGGGCCTTAAACAAGATTATAAATCGTTTACATTTTGGAATTTTCAAGTATTATATTAGAATCAATATAAAATGAACTTCAGGACGATAAGGAATTGAATAGTAATTAAAAAAAGGTCACTGAATGACTGAATATTACCTATTAAGTTCTTGGTAAGTCCTAATTATTGTTTCTTGTATTGACTTAGGCTGAAGTTGTAATTCTTCATTTATCCATATTTGCATTCTGACCTTATCATACAGTTCTTCTAATCCTATGTCATAGGCAATATCAAATTTGGCCATAATTATAATATAAAAACTCTGCTATTTAAATAAACTCCTTATAAAATCTATATAAATATAGAGTGAGCTATTAAGATGTTAATATTATATTAATGGATTAATAATTTTAAGACTATACTTGATATTTTAGATATTTGAGAAATTTGATAATTTATGGCGGTTTAAATTTATGATAACTTAAATTGCATCATATTATTATTAATATCCGATTTTTGTCGCTGGGATTTTCTTAAAACAGATTAAAAACATGCTGAAATGTAAAAATTAATAACAACTAAGTAATAGTTCTACTCAATTATGAAGATTTTTCTGATTATATTTGATACTTTACGCAAGGACCATACTGGTAGAACATATGGGAACAATTGGATTAAAACGCCAAATTTTGATGCTTTGGCAAAAGATTCAATCGTATTCGATAACGCATATCCAGAATCCCTTGCAACTATTCCAGTTCGAAGAGCAATTCATACTGGAATAAGAACATTTCCATTTAATCAAGACATGAAAATTCTTAGGACGGATGATTTTGTCTCGGATCCCGGTTGGTTTCCAATTCCGCCTTACCAAAAACATATAGGGGAATATATGAAAAGTTTTCATTATACAACATCTCTTATAACTAGTACTTTCCATCAATTTAAACCAAATATGAACTTTCATTTAGGATTTGATCAATTTCATTGGATAAGAGGACAAGAGTTAGATAAATTCAGGGCTAATTTGCTTAAAGATGAATCTGAAATTAATGAACTTCTAGATGAGCATAGTATCGCAACAAAAAAGCATCGTGGGATAAAAAAGTATCAAAGAATAGTGTTAGAAATGTATTTTAGAAACGTCCAAGATAGAATAACTGAAGATGATTACTTTCCAGCCCAAACTTTTACTAAAGCTATTCAATTTGTTAAAGATACGAGAAACTTTCAAAACGTCTTTAGTATACTTGACGAGTTCGATCCTCATGAACCATGGGATCCCTCGCCAAAATATTTAGACATGTATGTTGACAAAGGCTATTCCGGAGCAAAAATCATACAACCCATTTATAATGATAATCTAAATTGCATTACTGATGGGGAATTAAACTATTTAAGAGCGTGCTATGCGGGAGAAGTTTCGATGTGTGATTACTGGTTTGGTCATTTCATCAATGAATTAAAACAAATGGAATTATATGAAGAATCTTTAATTATTCTTATGAGCGATCATGGTCATTGTATTGGTGAACACAACATTGTTGGAAAAATGCCAAACTATATGTATCCCGAAGTAGTTGATATTCCCCTTATAATTAAACCTCCGGATGGGGTTAATGGTCCAAAACTAATTAAAAAACCCTATGTATATGTTCATGATATCTTGCCAACTTTGTTTGGTTTTCTCAATAAAGAAAAGCCGGATGTGTTTGAGGGAATTGATCTATCGATTTTTGTTGAAGGGAAAGATCAATTAATTACTAATCGAGATTATATTACATGCGGATATGGTTTACACACTTTGTATAAAGATAATCAATATGCTTTTATCACATCTAATGATAAATCTAAACAAAAATTATTTAACTTAAGAAAAGATCCTGACTGGAATTATGATGTGGCAGAGGATAATCCTGATATCTGTCACGAATTATTTAAAAAAATTGAATCCGATGCGAAAGGAGAACTTCTCTTAGAATATAAAACATTAAAAATAGAAGATCTAAAAGAATGGTATTATCAAAATGTCTTTAAAAATGATAAACAATCAAGAAATTAAAATAGAAATTTCTAATCTTTAATCGTCTTTAGTATCAAATTTATAGAAGCATTTTAATTGAATCATTTAATTTTATCCTATATATAATATAGTAAAGTGAAAAACTTGAAGGAGAAGAAAGTAAAATTAGATGATCTTAATACTGAATTTCAAGAGGAAATTCGTAATGGGGCAGAAAAGTTATTTTTTTATCTAAGCGACTTTATTGATAACAAATTGATTGATCCTGAAGCTGATCAAAAATTTCAAGAAATTATTTTATACGAAAAAAAATGCGACCGGTTGAAGGAAAAATATATTGGAATTCTATTTAAGGAAAAACGTGCATTGCCGTTTTTAGTAGAAGACAGATATAAAATCATTACCTCATTAGATAAGATTGTTAATAGATATGAGTTTTTATCACGTTATTTACAAGTTTATCCCTTCGAGGTTTATCCGGAACTTAGAAAAGATCTAAACTCATTAAATAAATTATCTTTCGATATAATTAACCAATTATTAAACTGTAGCCTACTTATGGAGACGAGTTTTTCAGCAGCGTATGAAATTACTTTCGAAGTTGAAAAATTAAGACGGGAAGCACATAACCTAAAGTTTAAAATGCTTAATATTATTTTCCAAAAAACTGATGAACCCATGCGAGTAAATCTTACATGGAAGATCATATCGCTTATTTATGATATAATATCTGCAGCAGAGGAGCTCTCCGATTATTTCAGAGGATTGATCATTAAATATCCAAGTAGATAAAATTTTTGAGGGAAGAAATGATGATAATTCCTATTTTAATGGTTTTTATATTGCTTTCGATACTTATTGCTTTCGCTATAGGAGGCAATGATGAGACTTTTGCTACGATTTATGGGGCAAAAACTCTCACAATGAAAGAGGTTTTAATATTAGCAACCATTTTCGCAATTATGGGTGCCTTTTTCTTAGGGCAGGCTGTCAGTAAAACGGTAGGCCACGATATACTGTATATTAAAATCACCATTCCGATTGTAATCACAGTCTTAGTTTCTACAGCGATATGGTTAATAATCTCCTCTTATTTTGAACTGCCAATCAGCACTACTCACGCAACTATTGGTGCGATTATAGGTATTGGAATTTTTTTAGGAGGAGCAGAAGGAGTTAATTGGTTAGTTATAGTTGAAATGGCTCTGTGGTGGATTCTTTCTCCGATAATAGGATTTATAGTCACTTATTTCACTTATAAAATGATTCATAGATTCATAATTAACAAACTCAATAGCTTCCAAGACTTTGAACGTATAGAAAGAATTTTTGCTTATATCTTACTCGCTTCCATATGTTTAACAGCTTTTTCAAGAGCGGGAAATGATTGTTCAAATGCTGTAGGAATCGTGGTAGGCGTTGGTAATGTTGATATTAATGTACTCTTATTTATTGCGGGTCTAAGTTTTGCAAGTGGAATTTTAGTTTTAGGAAGGGGTGTGATCAAAAATCTAAGTAAAATTACTGAATTGCATCCAAGCACAGCTTTTTCAGCGGAGATACCTACAGCAATCATATTATTGATTGGAACTATTCGAGGCATTCCTTTGTCCGGATCTCATATGATAGTTGCTTCATTAGTTGGATTAGCGAAAGCTCGAAATGCTCCAGTGAAAAAAGGGCTATGGAAAATTATCTTAATTTGGCTCTTAACCTTTCCGATGGCAGGCGTGTTAGCGATTATTATATACGGACCTATTTCTTTATTTTTTTGAATCTTTAATTTTTAATTATAACCAGTCTCTCAAAAGGCTTTTCTATATTAATAATTTATAATCCATAAATTTGAAAATTATATCGTGTAATAAATCTCAGATTATATTCTTTTATTTGTTAAATTAATACAAAAAGATTTCTGATAAGGATTTATAAAAACTGAAGAACTAATTAAAAGAGCATGAATTATATTCAATGAAAACCCATCAAAATAATGAAAATAATCAACACTATGTCGAATTCTCCCCCGAAAAAGACGTTTTTATAAAAGCTCGCCAAAAGGGAGTAAGATCTTGGATATTAGCACACTTATTTTATAAAAATAATAAATATATCGTTATTATTGTGTTTATCACTACAATTATTACAGCTAATTTATCTTCTCTTATTTTGATTGTTATAGGGTTAGCAATTACTGATTTTTTAAATGGAGACCAATCAAGATTCCAATATTATATTATATTGATTTTAATCCTTGGAATTGGTACCCCTATATTGAGATTAATTAATTTTATGTTAAGAGAAGTACTTGCTCAAAGAATGGAGAGAGATACCCGCAAAGAATTTTTGCAAAATCTTTTAGGAAAGAGTCAATCTTTCCATGAGCAACAAAAGACGGGAGATATTATGGCTCGTGCCACTGAGGACGTTAGAATGTTAAATTTTTTAGTAAGTCCCGCACTATCCTTAATTTTTGAGTCTTTTTCCTCCTTAGTGGTTCCAATTATTTATATTATTATCTTTTACCCAAGTGAATTAGCAATAGCACCTTTAATCTTTACAATTTTATTTTTGATAGCTTTAAGAGATTATAATCGGAAATTAGGTCCTGTTACTATGCAATTACGGACAGAATTTGGAGAAATGGACGACAAATTAAATGAAAGTCTTACTGGCATAGAACTTATAAAAAGTACAGCTCAGGAGATCAGACAATCCCAAAAATATCTAGTTCATGCTCGAAAATATAGAGATGCTTATATGCAAGAAGGAAAAATTCAAGCAAAATATACTCCACTTTTAATACTTGCAATTGCTATCACTATTGGGTTAGCACAATCAATTTATTTATATTATCAAGGGATTTTAACAATAGGGGAAATTATTGCCTATATGGGTTTATTTGCGTTATTACGTTTTCCTACTAATATTTCTATATTCATATTTGCACTAGTAAAATTAGCACAAGCATCATCTAACAGGTTATTAGAAGTTATGAATAAAGAAACAGAAATAGATGAAAATAAAGAAGGGAAACAAAAAGATCTTGAAGGAAAAATCAAATTTGAGGATGTTACTTTTAAATATCCAGATGATGTTAAACCTGTATTAAAAAACATTTCATTTGAGGTAGACCCCGGACAAACACTTGCGGTGGTAGGTGCTACAGGGGCAGGTAAAACGACATTAACAAAATTGATTTCTCGGTTATATGATGTTTCAGAAGGTAGAATTACTATTGATGATATAGACATTCGAGATTATTCATTGAAATCTCTCAGAAGTCAAATTTCCTACATTGAACAAGATGTATTTTTATTTTCTACCTCCATTTTTGACAATATTTCATTTGGGAGAGGAAGTTCTTTAGAAGAAGTAATCGAGGTTGCCAAACAAGCACAAGCACATGATTTTATTTCAAATTTTCCTGAAGGATATAATTCAGAAGTAGGAGAAAGAGGAGTTCAATTAAGTGGTGGAGAAAGGCAGAGAATTGCTATAGCAAGAGCTTTCCTTGCTAATCCAAAGATTTTAATTTTAGATGACTCTACCTCGGCAATTGATTCTGAAACTGAAGATAAAATACAAGAAGCGATTAATAATATTCTTAGAGATCGCACCACAATACTCATCACTCATCGATTAAGTCAAATTCGATGGGCTGATAAAATAATAGTTTTGAAAAAAGGAAAAATTGATGCAATAGGCACCCATGAAGATCTCTTAAAAACCTCAGACGAATATCAGAAAATATTTATTAAAAGATTTGATGTTGATGTAACACAATTATTAAAGGAAGAGGTATAAATTATGTCATTTATCGGATTGGAGGCAGAAGAGTATGATAGAAAATATAGTGATAAAGAATTATTAAATCGAATTTTTACCTATTTTCTTCCTTATAAAAGAGAAATGTCAATAGTTATTATAACATTAATATTCTCATCTCTAGTAAGTGCGCTTGTTCCCATTTTATCTGCTATTCTATTAAATGATTTAACAATTAATCAAAATCCCAATAATTTAATTCTATTATTATTTATTATTCTTATTTCTAACCTACTCAGCTATGTGTTCAATTATCTTAATTGGAATTATTCAGCTAAAGCGTTAGGTAACGTATTATTAGATCTAAGAAAGGATGCTGCAACTGCTGTATTAGAGCATGATCTCTCTTTTTTTGACAAAAATCCTATCGGAAAGATAGTTAGCCGAATTAACTCAGATAGTCAAGATTTCGGAAATATGGTGGATTTAGCTAATCAAGTAATCTCTTCGATATTCATTTTAGGTATTTTGTTAGTATACATGGCATTCATTAATTTGATATTATTTTTTGCATTTGTATTAGCAATTCCCTTATTTTTCATCCTTGCTTTTTTCTTTCGAAAACTTGCTAGAAAAAAAACTCTCTTGGGTCAACGTGCTTTAGCAACGGTAAACGAAATGGTTAAAGAAATTTTATCTGGTATTCAGATTGCTAAAACTTTTAGGCAAGAAGAAAAATTAAATGAGAAATTTAAGGATGTGAATATTCAATCTTATAATGTTAATTTGAGAAGGGCGTGGGTATTAAATGCTATATTTCCTTCTTTAGGGATTATTCAAGGGATAGTCCTAGTATTATTAATGTATTATGGAGGAATTGCTATTTTAAATGGGCAAATACAACCTGGAGATTTATTTTTATTTCTACAAAGTCTTTGGATTTTAGTATATCCTCTATTTATTGTAGCAGCTTTTTGGCCTCAATTTCAAGCAGGTTTAGCAGCTTCTGAAAGGATATTTGCTCTCATTGATGCTAAACCGGTAGTTATTCAAAATAATGATTTGAATCCTCCTAAATTTAAAGGAAAGATTGAATTTAGAAATGTTACCTTTCAATATAAAGAAGGAGAAAATATTTTTGAAAATTTCAATCTTATCATAAATCCGGGGGAATCGTTAGCAATCGTTGGTCATACTGGAGCTGGTAAATCTACAATTGCAAAATTAATAGCAAGATTCTATGAATTTCAAGAAGGTGACATTCTGATTGATGATACTAGCATCCGAGAATTTAATTTAAAGGAATATAGAAAACAAATAGGGATTATCCCTCAGACACCTTTCTTATGGGCAGATACTATTGAAAACAATATCAAGTATTGTTGTGAAGTAGCTGATAAAGAAAATATTATATTAGCACTCAAACAAGCAGGCGGTTCTAATTGGACTGAGGAGATGTCGAAAGGATTAGATACATACATTCGTGAAAGAGGAAGCTTACTATCTATGGGACAACGCCAATTAGTTGTTTTCGCGCGTACATTATTAGAAAATCCATCAATTCTTATACTTGATGAAGCCACTGCCTCTGTTGATCCTTTTACCGAAACACGAATTCAAGATGCACTTGAAAAGACAATTCAGAATCGAACTTCGATAATTATCGCGCACCGCCTTTGGACAGTGCGACATGTGGATCGAATTATTGTCTTGGATCATGGAAAAATAATTGAAGAGGGTACTCATGATGAATTAATGGCGCGGGGTGGTAAGTATGCTGCTCTTTACAATACATATTTCCGCCATCAGTCTTTAGAATATGTCGAAAAAATGAGAAAAATAAAAGAAGGGCTCACTTAACTTTTCTCTCTTGTCTAATCGGTAATTTTCCTAAACTTTTTTGATAATCTAATTAATAATTATAGTTAAAAATAAGAAATAGACATATCTAATTATATTAGTTAATCATAAAGAATAAATTAGATAATAATACGATTAGTGATTCAATAATAGATTATTACTATTTTCTTAAAAATAATAAATTTTTTCTTATCTCTTCTATTTTAAAAATTACGTTAAGTAAGAAAAAAAAGCAATCGAAAAGTAAATGAAAACAAATTCGAAAAACATTAATGTAGCACCCTTAGTAGAATTTTCGCCGGAAACTGAAGAGCGATTCATTAAAGCTCGTCAAAAAGGGACCAGACAATGGATTTTAGCGCATTTATTTTATAAGTCCAATAAATATTATGTTTTTACCGTTCTATTCCTCACTATACTTACTGTTAATTTAACTTCGATATCAATGATTGTTTTAGGTATGGCGATATCAGATTTCTTAAATGGAAATAATTCGAATTTAATGTTTTATGTTGAAATAATTTTAATTTTAGGGATTAGTGCACCAATATTAAGATTAATAAATTCTATGTTGCGTGAGGTATTGGCCCAAAGGTTAGAAAGAGATGTTCGTAAGGAATTTTACGCAAACCTTCTAGGAAAAAGCCAATCATTTCACGATCAGCAAAAAATAGGAGAAATCATGGCACGTACTACTGATGATGTTCGTATGCTTAATTTCATGATTAGTCCCGCATTTTCTCTTATATTAGAATCTTTCACTTCTATGATTATTCCTATAATATATATTGCCTTATTTTTTCCCACGCAATTACTTATAGTCCCAATTGCTTTTGTAATAATTTTTCTCATTACATTAAGAGATTATATTCGTAAAATTGGTACCGTGACTGGGATAATGAGGGCAGAATTTGGGCAAATGAATGCTATCTTAAATGAAACTTTAACGGGAATAGAAGTAGTAAAAGGAACGACCCAAGAAGAGACCGAAATGAAAAAATATTTTGGAAAAGCAAAAAGATACAGAGATGCATTTGTGAAACAAGGTAACATTCAAGCAAAGTATTTACCGCTTTTATTTTTTGCTATATCGGTTACATTTGGGCTAGCGCATTCTATTTATTTATACACACTAGGGCTTATTAGCATTGGCCAAATCATAGCATATCTGGGATTAATAAGTCTTCTTCGCTTTTCCACTTTTATTTCGATATTTGTATTTGCAGTTGTAAGAATGGCTATAACAAGTTCTGAAAGGTTACTCAATTTTATGAATCAGGAAACTGATATTGATGAAAATCCTGAAGGTACTGAAAAGTTAATAGATGGCAGTATAAAATTTGAAAATGTTTCTTTTTCATATGATAAAGGCTCTTTAGTATTAAAAAATATTTCTTTCGAAATAAAACCAGGCCAAACAGTCGCAATTGTAGGTACCACGGGGTCAGGAAAAACGACATTGACTAAATTAATTTCAAGATTATATGATGTTGATGAAGGAAAGATCTTGATAGATGATGTAGATGTACGTGACTATGCGTTGGAATCTCTTAGAAGTCAAATATCATACATTGAACAGGATGTTTTCTTGTTTTCCACAACCGTTTTTGAAAATATAGCTTTTGGGAGAGTAAGTTCTATAGAAGAGGTAGAGATGGCAGCTAAACAAGCTCAAGCACACCAATTTATATCTGAATTCCCTAATGGTTATAATTCTGAGGTTGGGGAACGGGGAGTTCAGTTAAGTGGTGGTGAAAGACAGAGAATTGCCATTGCTCGGGCATTTCTTACGGATCCACGCATTCTTATCCTAGATGATTCTACGTCAGCAATTGACTCTGACACTGAAGACAAAATTCAACGCGCAATACACAATATCCTTCAAGACAGGACAACAATCATAATTACTCACCGTTTAAGTCAGATAAGATGGGCTGATCTTATCATTGTTCTAAAGAGTGGCAGAATTATAGCCCAAGGCACGCATGAAGAGCTTTTAAAAGCGTCAGACGAGTACCAGAAAATATTTATCAAAAAGTTTGATATTAGCGTTGAACAATTATTAAAAGGAGAGGAGAAAGTATAGCATGGCATGGTACGGCTTAGAAGCAGAACAATATGACCGGATATATAAAGATAAGGATTTATTAAACCGAATCTTTAAATATTTTAGTCCATATAAACGAAAAATGGGTATAGTCACACTATTACTAACTGCAACAGCTTTTACTTATGCAGCTATTCCGCTTTTGACCTCAATAGCTATTAGTAATTTAGAAACTAATAGAGAGCCTATCTATTTAGTATTTATAATTATTTCGATTTTTTCATTAAATTGCTTGGCTTGGATTTTTAATTACTTTCGCCAAAAATATTCTTCAATGGTTATAGGAGATATCGTCTTAGATTTAAGACATAGTGCTAATGCTGCCGTATTAGATAGGGATTTATCTTTCTTTGATAAGAATCCGATAGGAAAAATAGTCAGCCGGATGAATACGGACAGTCGTGATTTTGGACAAATCGTAGATTTAACTATGCAAGTTCTTTCTTCATTTTTAATGATTATAATTTTATTAGCGTTTATGTTGTTTATAAATTTAACCTTAGCATTGATCTTTATGATATCAATTCCGATTTTTTTCATTGTGGCTTTAACGTATAGAAAAGTTGCCAGGCGTTTGACTCTTTTAGGTCAAAGAGCATTAGCATCGGTTAATGCTTATGTTAAAGAGAGTTTTAGTGGAATTCAGATCGCAAAAACCTTTCGACAGGAATCGAAATTGTATAAAAAATTTCAAGAAGTCAATAACCAATCTTATGATGTCAACTTAAAAAAAGGTTTTATACTAGTTTCAATTTTTCCTACTCTTGGGGTGACTCAAGGGATTATTTTAGCTTTAATTATCTATTTTGGTGGGAATTTTGTTATTAACGGTCAGCTGAGCGTAGGCGACTTATATTTATTTTTACAAAGTTTATCCATGCTATTCTTCCCTTTATTAGCTATAGCTGCTTTTTGGCCCCAACTTCAGCTCGGGTTGGCGGCATCTGAGCGAATTTTTGCATTGATAGATAATTTACCTGTTGTTGTTCAAGATGATAATAAAAAGCCTGAAATTCTAAAGGGAAAGATCGAATTCAAGAATTTAACTTTTTATTACGATAAAAAAAAGGAAGTATTTAAAGACTTTTCATTGACTATCAATCCTGGTGAATCTATTGCCATTGTGGGACATACTGGTGCTGGTAAGTCATCTTTAGCAAAACTAATAGCAAGATTTTACGAATTTCAAGGGGGAGATATTTTAATCGATGGAATATCAATAAGGGATTTTGACCTAAAGACCTATAGAAAGCATATTGGAATTATACCCCAAACGCCCTTTTTATGGGCAACCACTTTACTAAATAACGTTAAGTATGGAAGCGATAAAGCTACTGAGAAAGAAGTTTTGGATGCTTTAGATAAAGCAGGAGGGGCCGACTGGATTAAAGACTTAAGTTATGGATTAAGCACTTATGTTGGAGAAAGAGGTAATTTAATTTCGATGGGACAACGTCAATTAGTTGTTTTCGCTCGGACTTTACTCCAAAATCCTTCTATATTGATATTAGACGAAGCAACAGCGTCAGTTGATCCTTTTACTGAAACTCGTATTCAAGACGCACTTGAAAAGACCATAAAAGGACGAACTTCAATTGTGATAGCACACCGTCTCTGGACGGTTCGGCATGTCGAACGAATAATAGTTTTAGATCACGGGAAGATAGTAGAAGAAGGCAACCATGAAGAATTAATAGCACGCGGGGGAAAATACGCTAATCTATATAATACTTACTTCAGACACCAATCCCTCGAATATATAGAAAAAATCAAGGAAATATGTGAAGAACCAGAGTGTTAATTTGGATTCTTGAGAAAATTTTCTTATTTATTTATCTTTAATTATGTTTCTTTAATGGTATACTAACCTAAGAGAAAAATTTAAGTATATCACTATCGAAATTCATTACTAGTTAATATTAAAATTAAATTATTTTTTAAGAGTAAAAAAATGTCGGAACCACAATCTAAAATAGAAGCCACAGGCTTAGATCGGGGATACACACCACCTCCTACAAAAAAAATTATTGCGTTAGCTGCAGGAGGTATATTTGTACAGGTAATGTTTACGGCAGCATTTAGAATACAATTATATGCCTTAAAGGTGTTAGGGTTGACTGCTCTAATGGTTGCCCTTTTTATGGCTATATTCACTATTGCGGATATTCTTAATGAATATCTAGTTGGACATTTATCAGATAGAGCTACAAAATTTACGAAACGATGGGGTAAGCGCTTTATTTTCATAATGGTTGGTGGAGTGGGGAATGCCCTCGCATTAATACTAATATTTTTACCAATCTGGGAAACTAAGCCCGAAGGAGGGTTGGTAAACCCAGAACAAACATTAATAGCAATAATATGGCTTGCATTCTCAGTTTCCCTATGGGATACTCTGCAAACCATCGAGGAATTAAATTCTCGAGCGTTAGTTCCTGATTTGATTCGAGATCAGAAATCGCGGGCAAGGTTTCAACTAGTAGGATCAATTATTGGTACTATTGGCTTACTATTAGGTATTATTCTAATACCACTTTCAATAAGTATTTTCGGAGGAGTAAATGATCCTTACGCTTATTTTATGATGGCTATAGTAATGGCAATATTATACATTTCAATTTTACCTGTTCGTGCTTATGGTATCTGGGAACCTCAAGAAATGCGAGAATTTAGACATGAATTTGATATTATTAAAAAAGAAGAAGCGTCCGTTTGGGACGCGGGAAAAAGAGCCTTAACAAGTAGAAATTGGATGGCTTTTGTTATCGCCTATTTAGAATGGGGCCTTATAATGCGCATGATAGTGCTAGGATATGATTTATATATTGTCGACGTTCTTGGCCTAGATATTGCTTATACAGCATTACCACAAGTTGGAGCACTACTTGGAGCCTTTATTTTTGGAATTTTAAGTTATAAATTACTTACAAAATATGGTGCTAAGAAAACTTTCATGATTGGAATATATATTGTAATTATTGGTTTTTCTTTGATGATATTTACCATTGATATTTGGACCTTAACTTTATTTTCCTTTATCATGGGAATGGGTATGGGTGCTCAAGGTACTGCACGGGGATTAATGGCCATCGAAGCTGTAGATCACGATACTTTAAAATATGGAAAACGCGAAGAAGCTCAATATTTTGCGATTAATCAAATATTCAGTGCTACGTCAAAAACTACTTCTGCTCTATTACTCGCAGCCGTAGTGGCTATTTTTCTTTATGATCCTCTCAAAGGAACAGAAAATACCGCGTTTGCAAAATTTGGATTATTAGTGTATATATCAATTCTTCCATTGATTATTACTATTATCGCAGGTATCCTTATCTGGAAATTTTTTAATATAACTAAAGAACTAGCTGATGAAAATAAGGAAAAATTGCTAAAGTTAGGACATTAACTAAATCTTATTCCTAAATTTTACTTTTTATTTATTTTTTTAAGTAATTTAATTAATTTTCTTGTTTTTGCTTTCTAAATAAATTTATGACTCACAAGTTTTAGTATGAATAACAACTGAAAAAAAGCTTAAATTGTTTAAAAAAAAATAGTACTTATAGGTTTATTATAAAAAAACCTTAAAGGTGAGTTATAAAATGGGCGAAAATAACTCTTTATCTAATAAAATAGAAGAAACATCAGTAACACATGTAAAAAAACATTTTGATGGAATAAAATTTTTATGGCAAACTCCTGAATTCCGCTATTATATAAAGTTATTATTGATTTTGTTAGTTTCTATAGGAATATATTACGGGATAGCATTCCTACTAATAACATCCTTAGGGGAATTTAATCAAATTACATTAATTTTCTTAGTTGCGGGCGACCGACTTCTCTTAATTGTATTTTTGTTTATTATTATTGAACTCCTATTTTTCTATAAGAGTGCGAAAAATTACAAGAATTATCCTGAAAAAAATAAGTTTCTTAAAATGAAGTACTGGGACACTTCTAAATATGCTTCAAGAACAAGAAAAATTAGATTGATATTGTTTATAACAATCTGTTTAATAATGTTCTTATTTCTAATCGCACAAATTATGTTCTATATCATTCTTACCCAAATAGTGATATTGATAATGATTTTCTTAGCAGTCTTTCTGTTTTTTAGTTCAATGGCTATCATGGGAATTTTAGCATTTATAGCAACGAAAGATAAGATGCAATCATTCGAAGATAAATATTCTGAAAAGTTCTATGACAATCAGTCTTGGTCCTTTCTTTTATTTCCAATTCCTTGGATATTTTATTTAGTAATGTTATTTACCTTTCAATATATTCGTGCAGTTGATGTGATGTTATTTGCTATGCTAGGACTTCTTTCATTTATGTTCCTAATTTTAGGTTTTATAGGAATTCCAGCTCTAATAAAAAGAAATTGGAGATCTGGCTATACAATAAGTCATATATCGGCCATCTATACAATCGTTGCAGCAATTCTTATACCATTTATTATTGGATTGTTTGTTAATTTAGCTGGACCTATAATTTCTTTTATTGTTATAGTGTTTTTCTTTATTCAAGGAACTTTAGATGATATTGGTGATGAATTGAGAGAATATTATAATGATTGAGATAAAAAACTGCAAAAATTTAATATTAAATCTAAAGAGCATATATCTAATCAAAGTTATGATCAAGAATTCCTTACTACACCTTTAAATAGCGATTCTGAAAATGCGGTAAGTAATTTAGCAGTTAGCTTAATATTACTTAATTATACCCTTTATACCTTTATTACTGTGATAGGAAATACATTAATCTATGAGATTGAAGAAGGATCAATACTTTTGGAAGCAATACTTGCATATCTTTCTGGTGTAGAGTTTTTTGGTATCTTAACAGCGGTTATTATTTTTACATTTGTAATTATAATAAGACAGTCAAAAAAATATTCTAAACCCGAATCTACTCCTGCTCCCAGTATATCCTACATAACTTGCCCTAATTGTAAACAAAATGTTAAACCCGATAAGTTTTGTGTCAATTGTGGAGCAAGATTATACATAATCTGTCCAAATTGTCAGCAGTCTGTTGTTTTTGATATTTTTTGTGACAAATGTGGTGCCCCTATTTCAAAGATCTAAAATTAAAAATTCCTCTCTCTTTTTTTTTGGAGATTTTAGATAAATTCCTATTTTTTTCATATTGAATGGTATTAGATTCCCACAATTATGGGAAAAAAAGAGGAAGCAAGAAGTTTTCACCATATAATTTAAATACTATTGTTTAATGTTATTTTATAATACCTAATTTTTTGAAATACTGATGGAAAATGGAATTTATCAAAATGAATCTATATTTCAATGGTTTTTATTGGAGATCTCTTGATTTAGATAAGGAAAAAATTCAAACACCCATCATAAAAAAGATGATCTTACCTATTTTGATAGGATAACTGTAATGTAGCCTAAGAAGCTACTCGGGATCATAAAGCTTTGTAAGAAGTAGTAAAAGATTATTATTACTTAAATTTCAGCAATAGGCTTAATAAGTAATAATTTACCAAATTCTTAGGAGGAAGCTAAATGTTCAATGAAAATGTCAGATAACTTTTGATATTTTTCTATGAATTGAGCATATATCGTTTATTATTATATTAAATTGACTTAGATGTAGATCTGGGAAGGGAGATTAGTGTGATCAATGGATAAATACGATAGATTTAAATATACAATCTTCTTTATTCTTTAATAAAAGATTGATAAAAAAAATAACAATTCATTAGAGTTTACAACAAAAAAGAAGAAAATTTTAAAATGCAAGATTTAGAATTATGGTTTGCCAAGGCAGGATTGCCAATTAAGGTGGAAAAAGAATCCCTAAGCTCTATTAGTTTTTCAGTTAATAATCAAGATATTTTTCAAATGACAATTGATACTAAGGGTAAAAAGCACATAAAGGAATATTTTAGAATCTTTCCCGGTCATAGAGATAATGAAGTGAGAGTAATTGATACTGATTCCGGAAAGCAACAATTAATTTTATTAGTTAATGAGCCTGAAAGGAAATATTCAGTAAGATTATGGGATCGAAATAAAAGAGATTGGGTTTATGAAAAACAAAAATCACCTGGACTTCTAAGAAAATATTTAATGGGAATGGACGAATGTCATTTGTTTATTGCTGAACTGCCACGTAATTTAGGTCCAATTAATAAAATCAAAGACGCTCATAAAGCTTTAAAACCTGATGATGTGATTGACAAGGAATCAGGTACTAATAGGATTAAAAGACAAGGGGAATGGTTTTTTATTCCTACAACAAAAGAAGAATTAAAAGAAATCAACAAAAATTTGAATTTAGTTGAAAAAAAGAGACCATTAGGAGAGTCTATGTGGAGATCTGGAAATTCACATATCGCCGATTTATTGCTAACAATTCAAGCAGGACAATTTGCTAAAGGTAAGATTTCCCATAGAGACCATAAGACTTTAAAATTACACGGTTGGTTTCGGGTGGTAAAAAATAACGAAGCGAGAACCTCTTTTATCTCAGGGAGGGCGATATTTAACGGAGTTAAATTTGTCGATTAAAACCATTATTCTAAAAAAAATTACAGAATTCGAGGTGCCTAATCCATGACGGATTAGCATGTCAATCGTATATCAAAAACAAAGAAAAAAGAAAAGAAAATACCCGCGAAAAAGAGTCAGTAGGAAAGTTATTCATACGCAAAAAATTAAAAGAAAAATCTTTAAATCTCGTGGATGGAAACTTAACTATCCTGAACATTTCGAAATGATAGATGAGTACCCATACATTATAAGAAAGAAGACTGAGTAATCAGCTTCTCTTTTTTTTATTTTTATAGAAATAATTCCATGAAGATTTCATCCTCATACTTTCCATCAATCCTAACTTGTTTTTTTAAGACACCTTTGGGTACAAATCCTAACTTTTTATAAAATACGCAAGCATTTTTGTTTCCAGACCGTACATAAATTATTAATTTTTCATATCCTTTATCACGGGCAAAATCAAAAGTGTAATTTGCTAAATGAGAACTAATTTTCATCCCTCTCCATTTTGGCAAGATAAATGTTCCAATAACGCCCACATGATCAAAAGAGTCTGTATATTTCGCCCACATATCTAAAGATTGGAAACCTACAATTAAATCATTAATTATGGCTATAAAGATACCCTCTCTATCAGACAGAGATTTAATATAACTCCGCACTTGCTCAGTTGTAAATGGTTTATTAACTGCGGTATATATTCGCTCATTGCAGATAATTTTCCAGATATCTGAGATTGCTTTTGCGTCCTTTATAATAGCTTGACGAATTTCAGTTTGCATAAAAATCGGATCTAAAATCTGATTTAATAAAAATTAAAAAAAGAGATATAATAAAAATAATTTTAATATATCAATCAATATTAAAACTTAAAGTCTTTTTGCCATTTTCTATACCCAATCTTCCAAAGCATAAGCCTGGGCTTATTAACTAAGCTATCCACTTCAATTCCAGGTTGGGGATTGTCCATAATTTCACGATAACGAACATAATACTCATCTGCGCTTGGATTTCCCTTAATAAAATTCAAGATAGCTTTTTCTGTGAAATATAAAATTAAATCTGGCTTAATTTTAGGATCTTCTCTTGTCATCTCCAGATTATTTTCATCCTTTTTATATAAAAAATAGTGTAATTTAGTATTCTCATCGTTTGTAGAATTT
>JBHLNT010000231.1:0-6429 GCA_048941265.1 Promethearchaeota archaeon | reverse complement strand
TTTGGTTAAATGAAAATGCTCTAATTTTTTGCAGTGGATATTGCGAAAAATATTATTATAAAATTAAAAAAAGAAAGAAAAATTAAGTTTTTTTTATCTACTTGGTTCTAACTTTACCCAATTTTGGCATGGCATGTTCATAGCGATTCATAACGAATCTAGAAATAACAATTCTCTGAACTTCGGATGTTCCCTCATAGATTTGATATAACTTAGCATCTCTGAATAACTTTTCTACGGGATATGTCCTAAGGTAACCATAACCTCCAAAAATTTGTATTGCCTCGGTAGTGACTTTCATTGCTACGTCAGATGCAAAAGCTTTAGCGATTGATGAACTTAAATTATTATCTTTACCCTGATCCGCTTCCCAGGCAGCTTTATATGTTAAGAGCCGAGCGGCTTCTATATCTTTATACATTTCAGCGATCTTAAATTGAATTGCCTGATAATGATCAATTGTTCGTCCAAATGTTTCTCTTTTCTGAGCATAATCGATTGAATATTCCATAGCTGAGCGGGCACATCCAACTGCAAAGGCTCCGATTGCAGGTCGAGTGTGGGCAAAAGTTTGCATCCCTAATACAAATCCCCTCCCCGGTTTAGCAAGCACGTTTTCTTTTCCAATTCTTACATCTTTCAAAACAACTGAAACGGTATTTGATGATCTTTGACCCAATTTAGGAATATGTTTCCCCAATTTCACTCCTTCTGTGTCAGTAGGAACAATAAATGCTGCTATTCCCTTGTGTTTTTTTTCTGGATCAACTGTAGCAAAAATAGAGATATAATCAGCATATCCTCCATTAGTAACCCAAAATTTGGGGCCGTTTAAAATATAATCTTCTCCGTCTGGTTCAGCCCGGCATTTCATTCCGGCTACATCAGAACCCATGCTGGGCTCGGAAGTTGCGAAGGCGATTAATTTAAAATTTTTTACGATATCTGTTAAAATTCTCTGTTTTTGCTCTTCACTTCCACCTATTATAATTGGTTCTGCCCCTAAATTATTGTCGAATAGGGAAGTTGCTATTCCAGGACAAGCCGAAGACATTTCTTCCACTACAATACACGAGTCTAAAAGGCCACGCCCAGCTCCACCATATTTTTTTGGAATACTTAAATTTAATAAACCTTCATTATAAGCTGCTTTAATCACATCCATTGGAAATTCTTCTGCTTCATCATATTTACTGGCTACAGGTAATACCTCTCTAATAGCAAATTCTCTTGCTTTTTTTTGCAAGGCTAATTGATCTTCAGTTAAACTAAAGTCAATCATAGTTAACTTTCCTCCATTTTTGCCACTAACTTATCAACAACTTCCTTGAAATTCAAATCCTCTGGTCTAGGGACAAATTTAATTTCGATTGTGTCTATAACTTCGATGTTTGTTTTCTCTAATTGTTCGACTATTTCTCTCACAGCTCCTTTACTCCAGCCATAGCTTCCAAAAGCAATTCCAATTTTATTCATGGGTTTAAGCCCTTTTTGATAACAAACATACTCCGCGACTGAAGGATACATTCCCAAATTCAATGTTGGACTTCCTATTAAAATAGCTCTAGCTTTCATTGCTTCCGTAATCACGTCTGAATAATCAGCGTATGTCAATCTAAATCTTTTAACAGGAATCCCTCGACTTTTAATTTCACTATACAAAGCTTTTGCAATTTTTTCAGTACTATTCCACATCGTATCATATACGATCAAAACATTATTTTCCTCAATTTCACCACTTGACCATTTCACATACTTTTCCAAAATATCTGGTATATGTGATCTCCAACAAACTCCATGAGACGGACATATAATTTCAATCGGAAGAGGTGTGACTTTGGGAATTGTTTTTGCAATTAAACCAGAAAGATGAAGTAAAATATTTGCATAATATTTTTCAGCTTCTTGCATTATTACAGATAAATCATTTTCATCATCCCAGATCTTAGAGGTTGCAAAATGTTGACCAAATGCATCATTAGAAAACAATACATTTTTGCCGTTCTCATCCGTCATAAATGATACCATGGAATCTGGCCAATGAATCATAGGAATTGGAACAAATGTAAACATTTTACCACTACCAACATCTAAAGTGTCCCCTTCTTTCACAGCTCTAATTTGCTTGAATCTTCCAGCCTCGACCTCTTGGTGGTAATGTTGTTCCAAGATCTCAACACCTTTGGTTGATGCCACTATTTCAGCATTAGGAAGTAATTTTTCTATCAATGGAAATGAACCAGAATGATCAGGTTCTATGTGGTTTACAATAAAATATTTAATATCTTTTAGATCACATACAGATTTGATGTTTGCTAAATAGTACTCAAAATAAGGGCGTTTAACCGTGTCTATTAATGTGTAAACATCTCCACTTTTTACCAAGTAAGCATTATAGCTGCTTCCTTTATGAGTTGAGTAACCATGAAAATTTCGCACCTCCCAATCTACATATCCAACAAAAAATACGTCTTTTAAAATCTCTTGCGCCATAATTTTTCACTTTTTTATTTAGGATTTTAAATATCAATTTATATTACATTAGGAGTAATTATAAAGTTATTTTCTATGAATTATAAAAATTTCATGGTTACAATATTAAAAAATCAGACTTCTACCCATTACAAAGTTTTAGTTTAAAAACTAAAGAATTATTACTTCTAAATATTTGAGATGATAGATTAAATTGCTAATATTGAGAAAATAAATTAGAAATTCGATTTCCAAAGTTTCTAATTTACAGTTTATAATCCCCGTAAATAGTCAGGTCGACGCATATTTGGATCTTTAATAGCTATCTCAATTCTTTTGAGAAATTCTTTTTTGTCTTTCGCTAATTCTCCTTTCAAATTTAAATAATTTGACGCATGATTAGTGTTAAATATGCAATTCTGCAAGTCGTCAGATGTGTATTCTATCATGGTATATAATTCTTCTAGAATTTGAGTACTAGAACATGGCTGGAATTCTCCCGTTGATTTTTGCGTCCATAACTCAGTGCCCGGAGTTACCCTTAAGGTTAAAGGTGATATATACCACTTAATGGGATTTGGTGGAGCTATTCTATTAATTAATTTAGCAGATTCAATAGCATGTTTTTTACTTTTTTCAGGATTATTCCCAGCAAGTCCTAAAAGAAAAATACCGGACCATGCTATTCCTGCTTTATGACATTTTTGAGCTGCAAGAGCAATTTCATCTTGATTAGTGCCCTTATGACATGCTCTGAGAACCTCATCATCCCCGCTTTCTATACCCACGTATACCATCGTAAATCCGCTTTCTGCTATTCGTTTTAAATCCTCATCAGATTTCATTACAACATCTCTGGCATGAGCATAAGCACTAATTTTTTTAAGATTTGGAAAAATTTTATAACAATACTTAGTTAATTCAATAAGCATCTCAGGTTTTACAACAAAAGCATTTCCATCTTCGAAAAATACTTTACGTATCTGATTACCATAAAAAGCTCCTGCTCTTTTAATATCGTTTTTGATTTCCTCAATATCTTTACGAATCGAGAAATTTTTAGATCTATACATAGCACAGAATGTGCATTTGTGCGTACATCCATTTGTTATTGCAATCAATAAAGCATTCCACTCAGAAGGAGGTCTAAATACTGGATCTGTTAGGTTTCCTACAACATAATTCATGGTTTCTTTAACTACTATTATGATTTATGTTTTAATTTTTAATTAGTTTAAATACTATTTCATGAAGTTTATTGTGAGTTTTTCTATATTTAATTTCCAAACTTTTATAGGAGCTTTTTTTTGTTTACTAGGCTTAGTTTTCGCTACCTCAATAATTCCTACGCTTTCTAATTCCCGTAAATGATAATACAAAGTGGGTTTCTGGATATCTCTTCCTTGACCTTTCAAGCAAAGGTGTTTGCAATTCTGATTTTTTTTGTTTTTAATATCTTCTTCGTATTCTTTTAAAGCCCTGAGAATTTCATTAGATGTTTTAGGGCCTTTTTTCAAAATATCGATTATAATCCATCTAATATCACAATGTAATACTCGTATAAATTCTTCTATTTCAGTAAGATCAATTTCTTTAGCCATATATCTCATTTATCAAATTTCCTATATTATAATAAAAAAATTAGAAACATTTAAATATATTTAATCCATCATTTAAGTAAATCAATTATTTAATTAAATCAGAGATTTAACTAATGAAATTGATATCTAGAAAGGTCGAAAATATGAAAATCGAACTTTTTTATTTTACAGTAAAAAATATGCTAAAAATATTTTTATCAAAAACAAAAAAAGAGGGATTAAAATATGAAATTAAAAGAAGTTGATAAATGCAATTGTACAAAACCAGAAATAAAAGAGAAGTTTCCAAGTGGTTGCTCTCTGAATCAAATTATAGAATGCCATGGAGATCAACCAATTGGAGAACTTTTAAAACATATTGAGTTAGAAAAGGAAGAACAATAATAAATTAAAATCAAATAAACAATTTTTTTTTTTGATATTAGATAATAAAAGAGATGATGAAAATAATAGCAATTGAAGTAAAAAATTTATCGAAACATTTCCTTCCGTCTAAGAGGGAGAGAAAAGGTAATAGTGGACAACAAGAAAGAGTAAAAGAAAAAGGTAAAAAAAATATTGTTCAGGCTGTTGATAATGTAAATTTTGAAATAATGAATGGTGAAATCTTCGGGTTTTTAGGGCCTAATGGAGCGGGAAAAACAACGACAATACGCATGTTAACTGGAGTTTTAAAACCAACTAACGGAAAAATTTTAATCTTTGGACAAAACTTTTGGAATAATCCTATTAAAGCAAAACAAATTATGGGACATGTTCCAGAAGAAGCAAACGTTTATATGGATCTAACTGGTTTAGAAAATTTATCATTTATAGGAGAATTATATGGATTATCCAAAAAAGAACGTATTAGTCGAGCCGAGCAATTATTAAAAAAGTTTGAACTATTTGAGAAGCGGCATTTTAAATCTAAGAAATATTCAAAAGGAATGAAACAGCGACTCTTATTATGCATGGCATTAATGAGCAATCCAAAAATTTTATTTCTTGATGAGCCTACATCAGGTTTGGATGTTCAAAGCAGTATTATTATCAAGAAATTAATTAAGGATTATAATCAAAATGGAATGACTATTTTCATGACGACCCATGACATGGATGTTGCGAATGAGATGTGTGATCGCATCGCAATAATTAATAGAGGGAAATTAATTGGATTAGATACCCCAGAAAATTTAAAAAAATTAAAACAAGAATATCAGGCAATTGATTTTTATTTCACAGAAGAAATAAAAGAAAATGAATTAGAGAACTTGAATTCTGTGAAAGAAGTAAAAAAAATAAGGGACTATTATCATATTATTGTTCATGACTTAAACGATGGGATTTACGAAATAATAGAGTATATAAAATCCAAACATCTAAAAGTTAAGAAAATAAATACTTACGAACCTCATTTAGAGGAGGTATTCTTAAAAATGGTTAATGGAGGTGATACCAATTAAGGAGGAGACAGATTCTTTCTTTGGTGAATCCAACTATGGAAAATTATTCACTCAGTTAAAGAGATCCTTTGCCATCACCAAAAAAGATTTAAAGATCTATTATAATAAAGGTCCCGTCGTAATACAAGGATTTCTATTTCCTCTTATATTATTCTTTGCTTTTACTGTAGGAAGAAATATAATCCCAATTTATATCATCTCGGGATTAATGGCTATGGTTTTATTCATGACATCCACTTCTATAGGCCCTGTCGTTTTTCCATGGGAGACTCGAGCAAAAACTTTAGAAAGATTGATTGCTTGCCCTATATCAATTAAAACAATCTTACTAGGAAATATTTGGAGTTCATTTCTTATTGGCTGTATATTTTCAATGGTACCTTTATTATTAGGTGTAATTTTCTTTGGATTTTGGATGAGTATAAATATTATAATTATAATATTTGGTATTATACTAGCATCTTTAGCATTCTCAAGTTTTAGTCTTATACTTTCTGTTCCCCCAACAGATACTCCCGCAAGTACTATGATTTTAACAATATTAATAAAATTTCCAATATTACTTCTTACTCCTCTCTTTATGCCTATAAATGCAGCGCCCTATGGAATTATCTCTCCGCTCACCTATTTTACAGATATAATCAACGTAGGTTTAGGTGAAAACAGTGCATTTGGTCCTTATGGTCTTTTGCTTGATTTTTGTATTTTGATTATCTTTGGATTCGTCTTTCTCTTTTTAGCATTCGTATTACATGGTAAAACGCTTCAAAAAAGATTTCGAGGCTAATTAATATTTAACTTTTTTACTTTTTTTTAATGATTGTTGCAATTTTCTAGGCATACCTAAATAATCAAAAGAATTAATCAATATTAATGATATTCTTTGAAAAAGAAAGAAAATCTCGAATTAT
>JBHLNT010000041.1:0-28027 GCA_048941265.1 Promethearchaeota archaeon | reverse complement strand
TACAATATATTCTATATTGGTGAGGTTACAATGTTAATGCCTGTTGCTTCGGATACTTATGATGAAGTTTCGTCCAAGATGGAAAAGCGATGCGATGCGACTCTTGTGGGATTTCGAACCTTTTTCTTCCGGATTGCATTTCTCGTCATAGCGGTGGTGATTGCATCAGTTCATATAATTACTGCGTATAATCCTAATCCCCATGCCTTACAATCTACTACATCTCAAATGGGTGTACGGGTTCATACAGCATTGATTCCGGGAATAATGATGATTATAATGGGATTAATCTTTGGAAAATTCTATACGCTTGAAGGAGCGGAGAAAATGGCATTGGTAAAGAAGCTCAAAGATTTGGGTATCTACCTTTAATATAAAATTCAAATTAAAATTATTTTTTTTTTACATCTAAAACTTTTTTTTTATTACTTTTTGTAATTTAGATTATTTAAAATGCCCCTCCTTAAGTTAAAATTTGATCCCATAGCCTATTTTTGTTATAAAATAATAATCAAATAAGAATTCTTCTATTCATTTTTTATTTAGTAGAAATCTTTCCATCTTTTCGGGGTAAGTTTGTGAGATATACAGGCATAATGGAGCGAACATCATTACAATTCTAGATATCATAATAGTAATAAAATTAGAAAAACCTATGTCTAACATAACTCCACTAAAGAAAGTTAACGCATGAATTAAAAATAACATACTTTTAATTCTAATTTTTGGATCTAATGATATGTGTCCCCTAAGATACAAAAAAATAGCGCTTATTAAAAACACAATAGTTTCACCAAACATGAGAATTTGAATAATTCCCACGAAAGTATAATCAAATGGACTATTTAATTTAAGAATTAATCCTAAATCTGTAAAAAATAATGACCAAAAAATTATCTGACTAATTATTCCATAGATTATAAGAATTGATATAATCGATTTGAAATGATGTTCATACATAATATCCGCCCAGGCAGCCATCCAAAGAATAAAATGTATTGGTGTAGTAGTTTCCGCAATCAAAATAGTTATTTTTAAAGAAAGTATTTCTCCTGTCGTGAGAATTAATAAAAAATTAATCGCGTAAGGCCACCAAAATTTCATTAAATTAATCCAACATAATCCCCACAAAAGCATTGGACGATAATTATAGGTAAAATATTTTTTTAAAAACAAGATTCCAATTAGCGTCCCAAATCCAACCCAAATAACAGATAGGATGCCAGTTGCCATAAAAATCGGTGTGAGTTCAACCATTATTTTTCTATTAATTAATATACTTTTTTTAATTTATTGATATAATAAAAGACAAAAGGATTGTATTTAAAATTTTTAATGATTATTTTTATATAGGTATTAATATAACAATGAATGAAATGAATCCTGATTTAATATCGGAAAAAGATTCGCAAGCAACTATTGAAAGATATAAAAAGAGAACTCATACGTTAGCATTATTAAATGATTTGACACGCCTCAGATTAATCCTTTTACTAATAGTTTTCAGAAAATTAAGTTTAACAGAATTAAGTGCACTCCTCGGAAGGGTGAAATCTACGACATCCCACCATTTAAAGAAATTAGGCGATATTATAAGAATTTCAACTAAAAAAGAGAGTGGGAAGAGTGATTCGAATATTTATGAATTAGTGCCGAATTTCCTCGAGAAATTATCTGTTAATATTGAAGATTTAAAAAATTTACAAAAAAAAGAGAATAAGAATCTGTTTCATTACGTAATTCAAAACGATATGAAATTTTTTGAATTAATTATAAATATATTTGATTTAATTAACCAAATATATAAATTTATAGATGATTCGAGCTCTAAGGAAAAATCAAATTCGCATATTAAATCTCAGGATGTTTATCTTGAAAATCGCATAAAATATAATGCTTGGTTTCTTACTGAAAAAGGGAAACAATCGTATGATAGATTAATTAAGGAATTTAATCAAAGGATGCTAGAAATCATAGAGCAAGATGAAAAAAATGGCGAAAATAAACTAAGATCTTATCTTATGTTCAATGCATTTATCCCTTTGGAAAAAATCATTCAATTTGACCCAAGTTCGGTATTTAAATTCTTTTCTATTCTGTGATTTCTATTTTTAGCAATAAAAATTAGATAATTTAAGTTAATTTCCTTTATAATAGAATAAGTATCAGAGGAAAAGAAAGTTATAATGAAGGTTACTGTTTGTGAATTACCGGATAAATTAGAGGATTTAGAAGAAGATTGGAAAGTTTTAATTAAACATATCAAAAATGAAAAAAGTGATTTGCTCCTTCTTCCCGAGATGCCCTTTTATCCTTGGATAGCAGACACAGATCAAGTAGATCCTAATATTTGGAGAGAAGCTGTACTTGCCCATGAAAGGTGGACTTCAAGGTTTAAATCTCTTGAGGATATTTTAATATGTGGAACTCATCCGATTATTAATTCTGGATATCGTTTCAATCAAGCATTTATATGGAAACAAGAAACAGGATTTACGGAAGTTCATACCAAATATTATCTTCCAAATGAACAAGGATTTTGGGAAGCATCATGGTATGAAAGAGGAGAAAAAAGCTTTTCTACCTATATTTTGAATAATATTTGTTTCGGCTTTTTAATCTGTACAGAGCTTTGGTTTACAGAACATGCTCGTGCTTATGCTAAGCAGGGAATTCAAATATTATTATGTCCAAGAGCTTCACTTTTTTCTACAGGAGAAAAATGGATTTTGGCAGGTCAAATTGCCGCCATAATGTCTGGCGCTTATTGTTTATCATCGAATCGTCGGGGTTATAGTAATCAGGGAGTCAAATTTGGTGGTAAAGGATGGATCATCGAACCTGAAAACGGAAAGGTAATAGGAACCACTACTCCAGAAAAACCATTTTTAACTTTAGATATAGATTTAAAGTTAGCAGATAATGCAAAAAAAACTTATCCCCGCGATATTCTTGAATGAAAATAATTTTTAGGAGTATTAAAAAAAAGATAAATATTGAGCAGGTATTTATCTTCATAATCTAATTATAATAGTGAGTAAAATATAATGTCGTTTATTTATAAAAAACCCGAAGATATTACTTTTGGAATAATTGTAGGCAATCGAGATGTGTTTCCTGATCATCTTGCAAAAGAGGGAAGATTAGAAATTCTTGAAGTTATGAAAGAGATGGATTATGAATATGTGATTTTGGATGAATCTGAAACTAAATATGGTATCGTAGAAACACGTGAAGACGCAAAGAAATGTGCCGATTTATTTAAAAAAAATAGGGAAAGAATTATGGGGATAATTATATGTCTCCCAAACTTTGGGGATGAGAAAGGCATAGCAGAAACTCTTAAAATTGCAAACCTAAATGTTCCCGTTTTAATTCAAGCATCTTCAGATGAAATTGATATGATGAATAGAGCAAATAGAAGGGATGCCTTTTGTGGCAAAATATCAGTATGCAGCGTTTTGTATCAATACGGTATTCCCTTTACTTTAACGACACAGCATACCTGTCCTATAAAATCTGAAATATATAAAAACGATATTCGAAAATTTGGAAAGATTTGTAGGATAGTAAAAAAGCTTAAGAATCTTAGAATAGGCCAAATTGGTACTAGACCTAATGCATTTGAAACAGTTCGTTATAGTGAGAAAATATTACAATTTAATGGTATTACTGTTGAACAAATAGATTTATCTGAAATATTAGGAGCTATAAATCGACTTGAAGAAGATGATCATAGAATCGAGGAGAAAATAGATTTCCTTAGAAATTATACTTCTACAGAAAAATTACCTGAAGTTGGATTAGTAAAATTGGCAAAACTTGCCGTTGTTGTTGAAGAATGGATCTTAGAAAACGAATTAGATGGGTTTGCCTTTCAATGTTGGTTTTCCATACAAGATAATTATGGAATTGTCCCTTGCGCGGTAATGAGTATATTTAGTGAAGGTTTAGTTCCTGCTGCATGTGAAGTTGATATATCCGGCCTTGTTGGAATGTTAATTCTGCAGTATGCCTCCGAAACCCCATCTGCTATTTTAGATTGGAACAACAATTATGGTGATGATCCTAACAAGATGGTTCTTTTCCATTGTAGCAATCTTCCTAAATCTTTCTTTCAAGATATAAGAATGACCGCTCATCCGATTATCGCTGATGAAAAAGGGAGCGAAGTGTCTTTTGGAGCTATTCAAGGGAGGATTAAAACAAGACCTTGTACAATGCTCAGAATTGAAACGGATGATATTTTTGGAGATATGAAAGCGTTAATTGCTGAGGGGAAATATACCGACGATCCATTAAAAACTTTTGGAGGTTATGGTGTAGTTGAAATTCCGAATCTTCAAGAATTATTAAAATCTGTGTGTTTGGGTGGCTTTGCGCACCATGTTGCTGCTACCCTTAATGAAGTTGGAGATATTGTCTATGAAGCCCTTTTCAAATATTTAGGATACAATATTATTTATCATAATCAATATTCTTAACTCATTCTCTAAATTTATTTTTTATAAAAATATTTTAAATTAACTCGACAGATTTGTCGATAATTTTTTAAATATTTAAATATAATCTCATCCCAATAGTGCATATAATGCAAATTTATAATCCAAGTTAATTTTACAGTAAATATGAAGTAAAACTAAAATTTTTAGATGATAAAAATGAGTGAAAATTTAGAAACCCAAAAAATTTGCCCCGCTTGCGGTCAAGCAAACAAACCTGATGATAGTTATTGTCGTAATTGTGGAGGTAGTTTAGAAGGAATTGAACCTGTAAAGAAAGAAGTTATGCGAGTCCCAGATACTTCCGAAACAAATAAAGTGCAGATTACTGAAACTCTTGCAGGATATAAATATTGTTTGAATTGTTGTACGTTTATTTTATTTATACTTATATTAGTTATTATGATATATTCCTTTTTCGTAACTCCATGGAGTGTGATAATTTTTTTACTATTGCTCCTTACCGCATTTCCGATAACACTTTGCTTACTTATTCAGGTATTTAGGTTCACGAGAGTTATGGGACCCATTCGTACATTTTCAATTTCGGATCAAGAAATTAAAATCAAAATTCCGGAGAAACCTGTTTTTCAAATTAAGTGGTCAGAATTTAACACGGTTCAGCTATATAAATATGATTCAGGGTATTATGCTGCATTCCCTGTAGGAATTCGACTTCAAACGTTTAAAATTAATTTTCTCTTGAATGATGCTTTGATAAAAGAGACTTCAATCCAGTTAGGAAGGGAATTTAAATCAAGGACGGCGAAAAAAATCAGAAATCTCATTAAACAATATGCTAATCGGTTAAATAAAGAATATATTTGGGGTAAAAATATCCAAAGAATAAGAAAAAAAAGAGAAAAGAAATAAAAGTAATTTTAAATTGAATTATTACTCATCCATTTATTTCTTTTATTATTCTGAAAACGTAATCTTTTTTTCTCGTTTGATAGAAATTAACCTATTTTTTTCCAAAAACGTCAAATATTTTCTAAATTCTTAAATATATCTTTATCTAAATAGGCTAATAACATTTGATTTACAAAATAACTAGGTTATTTCTTTCATCTTTAAAAATAAACTCATTTATCTTAAATTTTTTTTACTACTAATGTACCCTTTTAACAACAGATATATTATTTTACTTCTTAAATTACATGAAAAATAATAAAACAGGATTTATATGTCATTAACAGTTAAAAAAGAGTGGTTCATAGATGGACATGGTAGAAAGGTCTTATTAAGAGGTGTGAATTTAGGAGGAAGCTCAAAAGTCCCTACATATCCTAATGGTGCTACGAATATAAAAACAGATTTTAGAGATCATAGGGATGTATCATTTGTTGGTAGACCTTTTTCAATAAAAGAGGCAGATGAGCATTACAGTCGAATAAAACTATGGGGATTTAATTGTTTGAGGTTTATAATAACGTGGGAGGCTATAGAGCATAAAGGTCCTAAGCAATATGATAAAGAATATTTAGATTATATCGAGGAGGTATTAAAGATTGCTGAAAAATACAAATTCTATATATTTATTGATCCCCATCAAGATGTTTGGAGCAGAATGACCGGTGGTGATGGAGCACCTGGTTGGCTTTTCGAAAAAGTTGGGTTAAATTTTACTAAATTTGATGAGAGTGAAGCTGCCCTTGTTATGCAATATCGATATGACTCAAATAATCCTAAATCATATCCATCTATGTACTGGGATAATAATAATGTACGGTTTGCTAATGCTACGATGTGGACCTTATTTTTTGGTGGAAGAGATTTTGCACCTTCTTGTAAAATAGATGGGATAAATGTCCAAGATTATTTTCAAGAACATTATATAGGGGCAGTTAAGCAAGTAGCAAATAGAGTAAAAGATTTCTCTTACGTCATAGGATTTGATAGTTTAAATGAACCAAAGAAAGGGTGGATTGAGGATAAAGTAGATGGAAGTGGAAAAGAAGGATTCTCTGAAGTTTTGGGACACGCATTTACTCCTTTTGACGCCATGCTAACAGCAGCAGGATTTTCAAGGATTGTCCCATTTCGAGAGATAAAGTTTACTTCAATCAAAGAAACAAGAAAGGATTTCTTAAATAAAAACAGAGTTTCATGTTGGCTTGAGGGAGCTCAAGACATCTGGCGTAGAGAAAAAGTATGGGACTTGGATGAAAATGGGAAACCTATCATCCTAAACAATGATCAATTTGCAATTTTTAATGGAAAAAAAGTTGACTTCTACAAAGAGTATTTATCACCATTTATCTTAAGATTCTCAAAAGAAATTCGAACTATAATCCCTAACTCTATCATATTTTTCGAAGGTCCTGAAGTTACTATGATAATGGGCAAAAAAACTAATTTTAATCTCTCTCAAGATGAGGGTCCATTTGTGAATGCCGCACATTGGTATGATGCAGCATCTGTCACCACGAAAAAGGCATGGATAAGGGTAAATTATGATATTATGACAGATAAACTTGTGTTTGGAAAGAAAAAAGTCCAAAAAATGTATAACCGCCAATTAGCACAAATTAAAAGCCTTTCAAAATATGTTGCGGGAGGTGTTCCAACATTGTTAGGCGAATTTGGCCTTCATTTTGACCTTAAAAATAAAAAAGCTTACAAAGCATTTAAAAAAAAAGGACAAAAAGCTTTTAAAAAAAATGTTGAAGCATTAAGTATGTATTATGATGCAATGGACACAAATTTACTTCACGGTACACAATGGAATTATACTTCTGATAATTCCAATGAATGGGGGGATTTATGGAATTTAGAGGACTTATCGATATTTAGCAGAGATCAACAACTTGATTCAAGTGATATTAACAGCGGAGGAAGAGCGATTAAAGGATTTTGCAGACCTCATTTTCTATATTGTTCTGGTACTCCATTGAAGATGGGATTTAATCTTAAAAGAGGAACGTTTCATTTTAAATTTGATGGAGATTCTTCTATTCAAGCACCTACACTTCTTTATATACCACAAATACATTATCCAGGGGGTTATAAAATTGAAATCAATGAGGGAATCGTGGAAAAAAATGAAGATTTGCAATTAGTATTTATTAAAATAAAACAAGATGGAATTCATAAAGTGATCATCTCTAAAATTAAATAATCGAAAAGTTCGATGTAATTTTTAAAAATGATTAAATATTAAAAAAGAGTGTTTCATTTTATGAGTTAATAAAAAATTACTTCAAGAAATCCGAAATATGAGTGGGCGTTATGGCATTAGATAAAAAAATTTTTTGTGCAACATGTGGTGGGGAAAATAAAGCAAGCACTTCTTACTGTATATATTGTGGTGCTAAATTACTAAAATATAATCCTGAGTCCCAACAAGTTTGTCCAAAATGCCGTAGGGTTAATAAAATTGAAAATAAATTTTGCAGATACTGCGGTATCAATATTAAACATTATCAACAAAATTCCATCACCTTTTCAGAGATTCCAGAACCTAAACGTTCTCGAGCATATATATGTGGAATCATAATTGGAATAATGATGCTAATGTACGGAATTAATTTCTTGATTTTTTATGGGAGTTTTTATGAGAGTTTTTTTCCTCTAGCAGTTATATTCATTGGCATTGGAATTCCATTATTAGTATTGGCAATAATCTTTTATAATCGCGCCAAAATACGCACTAAGGAGGCAAAAAAAACAGCAAAACCTAGTATTTTTTCTATTACAGATGACTTCATAAAAATTTCTCTCCCAAATGTACAGAATTATCAAGTTAACTGGTCTAAAATTCAACGTGTTAAGATTTTATGGAGAAAGGGAAGAGATTTTTCTTTAGAATTTTATAAGTCTACTCCATCACAAAACCAAACCATTTTACTTAGAGAGTATGTCGATTTCAATAAAAAAGGCTTAGAACGTATTATGAAATTGATAGTTCAATATTCTAAAAGAAAAAACATCAAAGTTAAAAAAAAAATCAAAGGGGAGGGTGGCGGTGGCGGTAGTTTCGATTGTAGTGGATGTGATTGTACTTGCGGAATACTAATCCTTTTAGCGTTAAGCTTAAGTCTCGGATGGTCTGTCTTTGATCCTCATATTCCAAATGAGAAACTAACCTTAGATTTACCGATTTTACTCTTTATTTTAATATTAGGATCTTTTTCAATAATAGGATCGGTCATGAAATCTCGAACTCAATTTAGCAGGGAAGAATATGAATCCCTTCGAAATCCAATATTAGTAGATCTATCTAAAAAAAAGGAAATCTAACATCTTTCTAATATTTAGAACCTCCTATCTTTCAAGGAAAGTTAGGATTATCAGATTTAATATAATCCATATAATTTTGTATAAATGTATTAGAGTCTTGAAAAGTTGGGGATTTTCCAGTTCTGACAAAAATAGCTGTTATTGCATTTCCCATTAGAATAGCATCAGCAGGAGGTAAAGTACATGCTAAACCAAGTACTGTTCCCGCATTAAAATGATCTCCTGCACTGGTTGTATAACGCGGATTTGAAGTAAAACCCTCAGTAACCCAGTAGTGGTCATTTCTTGTAGAAATTGTAGCAAAATGAGGTGAATGAATTACTATATATGAAAGATTTAGGAATTTATTTATGAATATTCCGGCTTCAGTTAAATCTTCGACTTTTTTGCGAGGAATATCCAAAATCTTTTCTTTATGGAGAGCATATATAATATCTTTTGCTTCTTGATCATTTAAGCTTAAAAGCAATGGAATAGATTCCTCTACTTTTGGAAGAAATTTTAAAAAATCTATTAGATCCTTTTTAGTTCTTCTTTTAACGTCAGCTAAATCAAAAAATAACAATTTATCTTTTAAATTTGAAATAGAAGGAAGTATTTCTGCTACAATATGATGTAAAATATCCTCAAATTGCATTATCACTGCCCAATAGCCTAGTCCAACAAGATTATTCTCCTCGAATTTTTGCAAAAGCTTTTCTATACCATATCTTTCTTTTATAAGGTCCCAATTAATTTTCAATATACTTTCAATGTCGCTTAACATTATTTTTCCATCATTAAATTCAAGTCCCGTAGTTATTCCGGGATTAGTAAAGGAATTTACATCAATAGCATCTCTCGATTCTAAATAATCTTTAAAAACATCTGATAGTTTAGGAAATCCCCATGCACAAGCCAATGACAATTTTGCACCTAAATTATTAATGCATTTACACACATTTGAGGTAAATCCTCCAGTTGTTTTTCTTTTTAAAATCACATTTATACCCATTGAACTTCCCGCGACTTTTTTAATTAAATTTCCGAAATTTTTCATAGTCTCAATTGGAATCCATTTACCTAGACTTTCACGAGATTGAATAACAGTATATAAATGATCAACAAAACCATCCCATCCTAGAAAACAGCGTTTTTTAGGGATTTCTTCCTTTAATAAATCAAACTTCTTTGTAATAGAATTAATGGATTCTATTGTTCGATCATATTCATTTCTGATTTGATACATTTTTCCATATCAGTGAATTGTGGGTTTATTTCTTCCTTCTAATCAATAAATCTTTTTCGAAAAATCCAGAATTGATAATATTCGTATGTTCACTGTTTAAGTGAGTATATATTTCAAAAGGATGTATTTCTTTTAAGATATTTTTATTATTTTCAATATAATCCATAAGCCTCTTGCGAGTTAAATAAATGGAATATTCTGAGATATCGCAACCAATCCATCTCCTATTTAACTTTTCTGCAATCAATAAGGTTGTTCCTGAACCACAAAAAAAATCAGCAACTAAATCTCCTTTATTACTTCCTAATTTGATTATTCTCTTTAGCAATTCATGATGTTTTTGAGTTGGAAAACCAGTCCATTCTTTTGAAGCAGGTTGCATACATGGAATTCTCCACACATCATCCATTTTTTTATCCTTTACTATTCTATAAATTACCTTACCATTTTCATCTTTAGCGTTTTTTAAAACTCCGTTTACCATTTCTCTTTTTAGTTGTTTTATTGGTTTATCACGAGGAATTCTTAGCTCATTAAAAGTATAAGTATTTGTTTTAGAATAAACTAAAATATCATCATGAGCTCGGGGAAGGTTTTGTTTTCCCGCAGAGTACTTATTGTAATAATACCATACTATATTATTTACAAATTTATTTGCCCCAAAGATTTCATCCAAAATTGTTCGTATATAATGACTCGCATGCCAATCTAAGTGTACAAATACTAGTCCGGTTTTTGATAATAATTTTTTGAATAAAAATATTCTTTCATAAAGCATCTGTAAATAGGAATCCAAATTATTCTTCCATTGATCATAATATGCAATTGTATCATAATTTTTCTCTTCAGATTTAATTTCTATATGATAATTAGAGCCAGTAAAAAATGGCGGATCTATATAAATTAAATCAATTTTTTCTTTAAAATTATTTAAAAGATAATAAAGAACTTTAAGATTATCTCCCCATATTAGTTTATTAGTCCAATTTTTCGTATTTTTTCTATTAAGTGAATCATTTATAGGAAAAGCGGGACTTAGGGCTATTTTTTTAAATTTATGCTTATAGCGATCGATATTTTCGGAAATTTTACCCGAAATGTCTTTTTTATTTTCCCATTCTATTCTTACCATACTTACATATACATCTATTGAAGATCTATTAAAGATTTTTGTTAGAAATAAAAAAATTATAATGAGATATTCAAGTTTTCTATTCTTTTTATACCATTTTGATCCATAATAACTCTAAACTTCTTAAAAAAGAGTCTTTTTACTTGTTTTCCTTTGTAAGAAGAGAGTTTTAAAATTATATTTAGATGGTATACTTTTGAAATTGAAATTTCCTCAACTTTATTTGTTTCACTATTCCATAAAAATTCATGTTGAATTGGATCATCAGCATATTTCAAAAAATCTTGAATATTGAACCTGATAATATGAGAGAGATCTTTCTTTCTTGTATGGATCTCATCAATTTTTTCATCTAATAAACTTATTTTCTGAATATAATATAGAACCACCTCTGGTTTCCCTTCCACCTCTAATGGACTTTTATTACTAGAACTTCTCACTTGAAGTATTTCATTGGGTACTTGATGCCCCTCTATAAAATTTACTTTTTCTCGGCTCTCTCCTATAGTTACTTGATAAAAATTGTCTACAATATCGACCCGTTGGTCTGGAAAAACCAATCCGACAGCCTTCTGTGAATAACCTCTAGATATTTCTTTTATACGGTCCTTAAAAACATAAATTACAATAACTAATATGATAAATGGGATTGAATTAACTTCATAAGCAGTTAGTAATAAGACCGTCAGAAATAGAGACATAAACATAGCAACTCCTGCAGCAAACGAATATAGAAATTCTAAAGAACGTGATTTTGGATCTTTTTTCTTTTTTTCCAAATAAAGAACACCTTGTACATATTTTTTTAAGATGCTTTCATAATAAGTAAAATCTTCATTTTTAGAATTCTGTTTTAAAACCAATCGGCTGTTAATATTTTTTCTGAAATTTTGCTCTCTTTCAATTATCTGTATCAATTTATTACGAATAGTAGTATCTAGTTGTTTTTCTAATCCTTTTATTGTTCGAGCCATCCATGTTTTTATTTGAAGGCTAATATATTCATCAGCAAATTGTAGGGCTTCGCGTAATTGATATGGCATTTGAGAAATTGAAAAATTCGTTCTCAAAAAATCCATTTTTGACTCTAATCTTTCAATATCACTCAAAAAGTTATTAATAATAGTGGCAAGATTACCATGTTCCTTTAACTTTTCATAAAATGTTAAAATATAAGAAAACTGATCCCTCAAAGATACCTTTACTATGCACGCTAGTAATCGAATCTCTCTTTCAATTCGTATTTTTATTTCAGGAGATGTTTCTCCATATTCTATCTTTTTTAAATTTTTTAAAAGTACGTATATTGGGGATAATTTATTCTGTTCATCAAGAAGTCCTTGAATGGTCATCTGAGGGGTTTTAAAACGTATTCGATTGTTTAAATCTAAAAAGAATTGTTCCTTAGAATAGCTTTCCTTATTTATCTGGAGACTCTCAGGAATAAAAAAATATACTTCAAGAAGATAAGAAGATTTCTTCTCTGTAGGTGTTCTCTCTAAGATGTAATCTATTTTCGACTCAAAATTATAGATATCATGACGCTCCATTGAGGATTCTTTCCATTTTTTAAAACCAGTTATATCAAAGTCCGTCTCTCTTGAGTCCATGAATTCAATAATCCTTTTTTATGAAATATAACATTTAATTTCATTTAGAAGTATATATGCTATATATATAATTCTATTAATAATATATTTTTTTTAAATGCAGACCAAAATTCTTATTGGATGTGCTGGTTGGGATTATAATGATTGGGTAGGTCCCTTTTATCCAAAGAATATGGAGAGATTTCATCATTTAGAATATTATACCAAATATTTTGATATAGTAGAAATAAATTCAACGTTTTACAATTTACCTTCCGAAGAAATGGTAATTAATTGGGTTGAGCGTGTTCCAAAATCATTTCGCTATATCGTTAAAGTGTGGCAAAAAATATCCCATAACCTAAATGACCCTGAATTAGAGAGCCATATCGCGCAATTTTATTCCCGCATGGCATTTTTAAAAGAAAAAATATCAAAATTTCTAATCCAATTTCCTCCTTGGTTTAAATATTCGGAGAAACACTTTAAACAATTATCAACCCTTTTAAAGCAAATTCCTTTGGAATATAATTATGTAATCGAATTGCGCGATAATTCCTGGTTTGATGCCGAGGTTATATCTAAAATAATTGATAGATCAAGAATCATCCTCGGAACCACTTATATTCCTGGAGTAACACCGTATTATATGCCGAACCAAAGAAAATATTATATTAGATTAATAGGGGATCGCGAGTTAAATGTTTTCAACCGAATCCAAAGAAAGCAAGAGGATGCTATAAATGATTTAACTCAAAAAATCCAAAACTTAACTCAATCACCTGAAATCTATGAAATCTTTATTATTGTAAATAATCATTTCGCAGGATTCGCGCCCGAATCTGCTAATGAGCTTAAAAAGAGATTTAACATACCCATAAAACGTTTTAACCAACAAAAGAAAATCTCTGAGTTTTTTTAACGATCCTTGGAAATTAAAAAATTTTAAATACACGTAGTTTTTCTTACTACGTACAAAAAATTTTACTAACTATAATAAAATCAGGTTCTTATAATGGCATTTAAAGATTTACTGCTGCTTAAGGAAAAAGAATATCGTTTATATTTAATACTAATCGTGTGGCTGATTCTCGGGTTTACATTTTTTCAGTTTGAAATTCTCTATATTGTTGGGATTGTTGTATTTATTCCCCTCATGGTACTTTCATTTATACTATTCTTAATTTCAATTCTTTCATATAAGAAAAGGCTTAGAGATATGACAAGAAAGAGATTAATCATAACTATCATTGTTTTTATTGTTTTAATACTTGTGTTTATCAATCTTTTCCTTTTTTTATTCGTCGTACTCCTTTATCTGGCAATAATTTCATACATATTAATCACTTCCATTTTCACGATGTATTACTTCTACAAGCTGGGATTGCAAATTGATTCTTATATTTATAAATTATCGGGACGTATTAGAAGGTTTGAGAGATGGTGCTTTTTTCTTGGAGGTATCCTAATCTCTATAATTTCACTAATATCTGCTATAATAATTTCAGAATCAATAACGGGGGGAACACAGGAAGCTATTGGTTTTTCTACTGCTTTTGTCGCAATAATTATCATTATCATCATCATCTTTTTTAGCCTAATTGGAGGATTTCACGCTTTAAAGGGTAGATTACATTCTTGGATGGGCATTTTTTTTGTATGGGTTGCTATTTACACGATATACTTAATGGTTTCTATTATTTATAGAAGGACTTCGGAGGGTGGAGCTACTTCGACATCAATTCCGCTCCAAATTTTACTTTATTTTTTAAATCTTTTTCTCTTACTCAATACGATAGGAGGTCTAATTGCAGAAAAAACAGAAATTCTTAAAGCAAAACTAAGAATTTTTGGCGCAGATACAATTTTAATGTGGTTAATTTTTAGTATCACTATTTTTACATTTCTTAGCGGTCTTGAAACTGCAGAAGTTGATATGGTGAGATACATTGCTGTATATATTTTGTTTATTCCATTTCTCATCATTTTGACTATTTATGGGATTCGTAACTATGACGAAATCACTCAGGAGGGAAAAATACAGAAGCTAGAAAAAGAAGCAAAGGAGGAGGGCGTCATCGAAAAAGAACAAATCCTTTGTAAGCAATGTGGAGCTGTGAATAGTGAAAGCGATAAATTCTGTCTACAATGTGGAGCAGAATTAAATTAATTTTTTTTAAATTTTTTTTTAAATTTTTACTTTGAAATTTTTTTTTTGGTTATGATTGAAAAATCAATCAATTCATTATTTCTCTATTAATGAGATCTTTAAAAAATTTTAAATAAACAGAGCTTTAATATAATTTCATGGTATTTACCGATTTAAAAAAAATTCTAGATAAGGAAAATAGGCTCTTTTTAATTCTCGTTCTATTGCTTGTTATCGGGTTTACATTTGCTCAGTTTGGTTTATTTGGATTAGGAACTTATATTTTTGTTTTTCTTCTGGGTATCTGCATAGTATTAATCATCGCCACACTGATTTTTCAAATAGATTTAAAACATTTGTCTCATAAACAAATAATACTATATCTCATCATCGCAATAGCAATAACATTTTTGCTTATAATGCGTTTTTATCTTGGGTATCTTTTTTTTCAAGGATTTTTCATATTTGGGATAGTTCTTTACGTCACGATTACTGCAACTTTTTTAATGTATTCTTGCTACCATTTAGGTGTTGCATGGGATGATAAAATATACAATAAAGGTTGGATGTGGCTTAGATGGGTTGTTTTTCTAGGTGGAACCCTAATTGCTATATTTTTTATGCTTTCAATTACGAGACTAGGCATAGCATTACAACACCAAGATTTGGAAATCCAATTTGCATTTGGTATATTTGCTCTTATTTTAACGATTATTGTTATTTTTTTTGCGGTCATAGGCGGATTATTAGTATTACGGAGGAAACTGAATGCGTGGTTAGGATTTTTCTTTATATGGGTGGCTATATATACATTATATTTGATGTTAATGGTATATTTTACTCTAAGTTCTTCCGAGAGTCAATATCGCCTACCAATTATTATTGCATTATATCTTTTTGATTTATTTCTTATTCTTTATACTATTGGAAAACTTATTGGAGAAAGAGCAGATATTATCAGTAAGAAGGTTAAATTTCTTAAAGCTGATGCGATTTTAATCCTTTTAATCTTTTCTAAGGCAGCTTATGAATTTGGAGCTACAGAAATAACAGCCATAGATGCTAGTCGAATTGGAGCTATATGGAGTTTTCTTTTATTCATTCCATTACTTTTTATAACGGGCCTTTATGGAATTATTACTTATAGTAAAGTGAATAAAGAGAGGGAACAAAATAAGGAAACAGTATAGACTGGATTTTAATCTTATTTTTTTCTTTTTTTTTCTTGATCTTTTTATTTATTAAGGATTGGAGAATTTTTTTAAGATTACAAATTACAAAACCTATATAGATTAATGTTTTAATAATTAGATTTATTAAAGATTAGTTGAAAAAATATCATGCTTAATAATTTATGGAGTTTAAAATGAATCAAAGTGAAAGCAATCTAGAGCTGAGGGAAATTTTTTTGGAAAAATTTGGAAAATTGTCGTTAAAAGTGGAACAGCTTACTGAAGAAATTTCACACATGAATCGAAAATTTGATAAAATGAATAAATTTAACCGTTCTTTTGGGTTAAAATCCCTTAGAAATTCTGAACCTTTAGAGTTTGCTCAAGATATTTATGGCATCGGCAGTCCGACGAAAAAGTACTTTCTTTCTATACGAGCTATTACCGAAGAGTGGAAAGGAAGAAAAAATGATATATTAATCACCATAAGACAATTTGATAATGAAACTTCTCAAGATTTAAAATCATTAGGTATTAGAATTCCTATAAATGATATAAGAAGTATTCAAATGCTCACAAAGGAAGTAATATCACTATTATATATCGCATCTGAATTGAAAAATATTGAAATTAACGAGATATTGCGTGACCTCTTAACTGAAATCAATCAAGAGGGTCCTAAAATGTTGAAAGAAATTAAGGAAAAAATGAATCTCTAAAAAATTAATCGCGATTTGAAAGTTAATCTAAATTTTAAGATGTAAATATCTTAATCCTTTTCAAGAAAGATTGTTTTATATATTTTGAAATCATTTTTAATGATTAAATAATAGAATTTAAATTACAATTATATTGCGAAGTTGATAATAATGAGTGATTATGAGGAAATAATTTTTGAAACAAAAGATAGAATCGCCCGTATAACCATCAATCGACCGGAGCGTTATAATGCATGTACACAACAAACCGTTCATGAACTCATCGACGCTTTCAATCGCTGTATGGACAATGAAATTGGTGTTGTTGTGTTTACGGGAGCTGGAGAAAAGGCTTTTTGTACTGGAGGCGACCAAACAATCCGTGAGAAAGGAGGTTATAAAGGAAAGTATATGTTACCTCTTGAGGTTGGATGGCAACGAGTAACTCTTCTTATCCGTACTTTGCCTAAACCAGTTATTGCACGAGTGAACGGTTATGCAATCGGAGGAGGTCATGTATGGCACGTTAATTGTGACCTTAGCATTGCTGCAGAGCATGCACAACTTGGACAAGCAGGACCTCGAGTAGGTTCTTTCGATCCTGGATATGGAACTGGCGATTTAATGAGAGCGGTAGGGATTAAACGAGCGAAAGAGATTTGGTATCTCTGCCGGCGTTATACAGCACAACAAGCTTTAGAAATGGGACTTGTAAACGCTGTAGTGCCATATGACAAATTGGATGATGAGGTCAACCAATGGTGTCAAGAACTTTTAGAGAAAAGCCCAACAGCATTGAAAATGCTGAAATATGCCTTTCTAGCCGAGACTGATGGAGTAACGGGAGTTACTCAATTAGGAGTTGGTGGATTGTCTCTTTACTATGGTACCGATGAGGCCGTAGAAGGAAAAAATGCATTTGTAGAAAAGCGTAAAGCAAATTTTAATCAATTTAGGAAATAGTGAGGTTTATGGAAATTAAAAAGATATGCGTAATTGGGGCAGGTATTATGGGTCATGGTATTGCACAATTAGCCGCAACTCATGGATATGATGTGAACTTGGTAGATGTAAACGATGATATTTTAAATAAAGCTAAAAGCGCGATTCAAAAGAACTTGGAACGATTTTTTGTAGCGAAAAATAAAATTACTGCTGAAGAAGCAGATGCTATCCTTAACCGTATTAATTTAAGTACTAATAGAGATGAATCAGTTAAAGATGTTCAAATGGTAATAGAAGCTGTTTTTGAAGATATGACTTTAAAACAGAAGCTATTTTCAGAGTTAGATGCAATTTGCGATAAAAGTGTGATATTAGCATCCAATACATCTTCTTTAAGTATAACCGAGATGGCATCCAAATCTAAAATACAGGAAAGGATCGTAGGCATCCATTTCTTTAATCCAGCACCAGTAATGAAACTAATTGAATTAATCAAGAGTAAGAATACCTCTGAAGAGGTATTTGAAACATCAAAAAAGTTTTCAGAAAGTCTCAATAAGACCGTAGTTAGCGTAAAAGATGCGCCCGGTTTTGTAACAACGCGCCTTATTTATGTGCTGTGTAATGAAGCAGTTAAACTGAAAATGGAGGGAATTGCAAGCACTGAAGATATCGATGTTGCTTGTAAATTAGCATTCAATTTTCCAATGGGACCGTTAGAACTTTCCGATTTAGTAGGAAATGATATATATTTACATATTGGAGAATATTTAGGAGAAGCTTTAGGAGAAAAATATAGACCAAGCCTTCTTCTAAAAGAAATGGTTGGTAATAATTTATTAGGAAGAAAATCTAAACAAGGATTTTATAATTATTAATAAATAAAATCTTTTAATCCTTTTTTTTATTCCATTCCAAATGAATTATTAAAGACTCTTTTAATATTTATTTCTAAATATTTTTGTTCTTTCCAAGTTGTCCAAAAGTTAAAAGTCGCTAATCAATCAGTTTTCCAATTCCTTTAAATATTTAAGTCTATCAAACAGGTTATTGTTAATAGGTATTTTATTAAAATAAAAATTATTTAAAGGCTCTTCATCCATCCTGACATTTTTATAAGCATGTGGATTTAGATGAAATTCCGTAAATCGTTTATCTCTTCTCTCTTAACAGCTCTGATTTCCATGTTTAATTTTTCTTATTTCCTCATAATGCTAATCGTTTGAATATATCTTTAATTGCTCTACTAACTAAATAAAGTTGGATATTTCTTGCCCCACCGATTATTTCCTGTACTTTACTAACTTCTAAGGCTTTATCTATTCGGAGATTATCTGTGAAGGCGATTCCACCGCATAATTGCTGGGTTTCGTAGGATATTTTATGGGCTAGATTAGACGCAAAAAATTTCGTCCCCGAGCTAAACGCAGCATTATATTTAATAAATTTTAAATCAGAATGTTCCAGAGTTTTCCGATATTCCGACGCAGCTTTAAATCCGAACTCCGTAGCGGCCATTAATTCAGTGAATAGTTGGGTTATCGGGAATGAAACCGCTTGAAAATCATAAAGGGGTCTTCCAAACTGAACCCTACAGTTTGTATAAATGAGCGCAGTTATTGCTGTCAACCAGCTAATTCCTAAACTCGAGCCGATTATGGCATCCCGTTCTGCCACAAGTCCGGAGAATAGATTGTTATAACCTTGCCCCCTAGTTCCCAGAATATTTTCCTGTGGAATTTTAACGTTATTAAATATCGTCTGCCCGATTTGCACTCTTGGAATCGACTGCACACCTAACCTATGGGTCTCAAGTCCCTCAAACTCACGTTCGGCGATTACTTGATACATTGATCCCCGTGGATCATATGGATTAGATACACCGTAAACAATAAAATAATCTGCTATAGATCCATTAGTTGTATATAATTTTTCCCCATTAACAATAACATGATCATCCTCCTCTTGAATTTGCGTTTTCATATTAACGGCGTCCGATCCATGGTATTTTTCGGTGATGCAGATACATCCTATTTTCTTTCCCATCATTATATTATCTAAAATCTCTAATTGATGGTCATTCTTTCCAAATTGAAAGAGCGGGTTTGCAAAAATAACCCCCGAAACTACACGGGCGAGATCGAGTTCGGGATCAATAATTGACATTGCCATGGCAAGTAAAATTTCATAGCGCATTCCGTACCTTTCGGAATCTCCGTATTGATTTAATCTTTGCATATAATTCTTTTTAGCAATAATAGGGAAGAGCTCATATACATCATTATTAAGATCAATCTTAGGTTCTACTTCTTTGATCAGAAAATCCTCCAGTTCTCTTAAAAATTCCTGTTCTTCTTTTGTTATGAGCGGAATAATAAAATTATTGAAGATTTCGTAGATATTCCTAGTAATTAATTTTTTTCTAATGTCATCATCTAAAATATTTACACCGGTGATTTTTTTCATATTTATTATTCTGTTTTAAGTAATAAATAATTTCAGGATCTGTATTATTTTAACTCTTCTCTGGCTATAACTAAATTTTGAATTTCTGATGTACCGCCTCCGATTTGAAAGAATTTGGCGTCTCTCATGTATCTTTCAACCGAAAAATCGTCAGTATATCCGTCACCACCATGAATCTGAACTGCCTCAGATGTAATTTCTACTGCACTTTTACTAGAAAAAGATTTTGCCATAGATGCTTCTTTAGTTATATCCATACTCATTTCGGCTAATTTTGCAGCGCTATAGGTTAGTAACCGCGCTGCTTGTAACTTTGTAGCCATTTCGGCAATTTTCAACCTAATAATTTGAAAGCTTGAGATTGGTTTATCAAATTGAACTCTTTTTTTAGCGTATACTTTAGAATCTTCTAATGCGGCCATTGATATTCCATTACATTCAGAACTTAAAGTGATCCTTTCTACATTAAATGTTTCCATTAAGCTTTGAAATCCCTCTCCCACTTGTCCAATAAGCTTATCTTCTGGAATTTCCATATTCTCAAATTTTAGGATTCCATTATATACTCCATTTATTCCCATTAATCCATAAGGATTTTCAATGATTAGTCCCGGGGTATCTTTCTCAACCAAAAAAACACTCATCCCATTTCGGGGATTAACATCCTGATTTGTAATACACCAGATAAAATAATAATCGGCAATTCCGGCATTGGTTATAAATTTTTTAGAACCATTCAGAATGTAAATATCTCCATCTCTATTTGCCGTTGATTTTATCCCGGCTACATTAGAGCCTGCTTCTTCTTCAGTCACGCAAATACTGCAAATTTTCTCTCCTGATACTATTTTTTTTAAGTAATTTTCTTTTTGTTCCTCATTTCCATGTTTGTTTAAGAGATAGCCATCCAAAATACATGGAGTTCGGGGAACAGAAGCACTTACATTAATTCTTGAGATCTCTTCAGTAATCATACAATGGGCAATCATTCCTAAGTCTGTACCATTGTAATTTTTAGGAATTAAGGGGCCGATTAGACCGTTTTTTCCCATCTTTCTAATAAAAGAAACAGGAATTTTGTTTCCCTGATTAATGGTATTTTTGATAGGTTCTAATTCATTTAATAAGAAATCTCTTACTTCTGTTCGTAAAGTGTAAAGCTTTTCAGAAAAAAATAGCTCATTCATTTTTCCATCAATTAATTATCGTGTTGCCTTATAAATACTTAAATTAATTAAAATTAGTTTAAAATCTTTTTAAATTGGTGACTCTTTATTAATTAAGATAAACTTTAGAAAATCTGATTTTAAAATATGATACTCTCTTAAAAATGTTTTATAACATCATAACGAAAAATCACTTTTTTAAATTAATTTTAATAGAAATTATTTTATTACCCTACTATATAATACACTAATAGAATTGATTTATTTTCAGTTATGAGCGGTTCTAACATAAAAGAGAAACTCTTAAAACCAGAAGAGAAAAGTATCTATGGAGATCATTCTGATAAGAAACTTATAAAAATTGAATTTGATGAATATGAAGCTTTACTTTCTGAAAATAAGGCTTTAAAAGGACTAATTTCAGATCGCATTATAGAGAAGATGGTTCGCTCTCCAGAATCAAATCAAAAAGAATATAATAAAAATTCTAAAATCGATCTAAATTTCTACGTAAAAATAATCTTAGCAATCATTGTAATTATGTTATCGTTAGCATTTCATATTGTATACCTTTCAGTAGCAAGTTGTTTATTTTACACTAATGGGAGTTCTGATTGTTGGGTTAAATCTTGGTTAGGAATCCCTGTGTATGCCAGTTTTTTTATTGACCTGACTTTATATCTATTAATCGGTTTTCAACTAGTTTTGATCATTTTAATTCTCAGAAGTAAAATAAGTGAATTAAAATCAAAAAAGTAAAAATTTAACCTGAATTTATTCAATTTAGTGGTTAAATATTTTTTAGATTCCTAAATGAAAGGAACGTATATCTTAATAATTTATATGAATAAAGAAACCAATATCTCAATTGGTTCATTGGGAACAATTCAATTTAAAAAGGGATATTATTTTTATGTAGGGTCAGCTATGGGAAACTCTGGCTCGACTACACTTCTTAATCGAGTTAAACGACATGTAACACCACCTGAGAAGAAAAAGGTTTTTTGGCATATAGATTATTTACTACAGAATGAAAATTCTCTTGTAATCAAAATGTATTTGATTCCTAGTTCTCAAAAATTAGAATGCATCATTTGCAATGAATTAACAGACATTTCAGATGATTTAGTTAAAGATTTTGGTTCCTCTGATTGTAATTGTAAGAGTCATTTGCTTTATTTTAAAAGTATAGATAATACATATTTTGAATAAAAGATAAAAATATAATAATAATAGATGAAAATGTGGTATTAAAAATTCAATTAAAAAGTAAAGAATTATGAAGTTAGGGATAAGTTCTTTTGGCCATCTTGTAGATAAAGCACTTCGTGGAAAATTTAAAAGCTTGAATGAATTATTAATTACTTCAACAGAAGCTTGTCTTAAGTTTGCTGAGAAAAATAACATTAAATATGTTGAAATAATGTTAGAACCTCCATATGTATATACGAGTGAAGATAAAAAAAAATTTGTAGATCTATGTAATTCTTACTCGGCAATTACTAAGCAATTACATGGAACACTAACAGATTTATCCATGTGTTCGTTTAATGAGCATATTTCAGAAGCCTCTGTTAAATCCTACATAGATGCCGCTCAAATGTGTGAAGAAATAGGAGCAAGAGTTTTAACAGTTCATCCTGGGAATGGTCATTATTTAATAACTGCTATTAGAAAATATAACAAAGAACAATTAATTAAAGCGGTTCATAAATTACTGGATGCTACAGCTAATTTAGATGTTGTAATATGCATAGAAAATATGGATCAAGGGGCATATATGTTAGGAACTGAAAATGATATAGAAGAGTTTTTGTCAATTTTAAATCGAGAGGACATATTCTTAACATTTGATACTGCCCATGCTACGGAGTGTAATATGAATATTGAATTATACTGGGAAAAATTTCATAGGTATGTAAGAAATATTCATTTAGCCGAAATTGGAGATAATGAAACAGATTTGCACCCTCCATTAGGCACTGGAAAAGTTAATTTTAAAAAAGTCCTAAATTTAGTTAAAAAATACGATTATGATGGATCAATGTTTATTGAAATAGTTACTGGAAGAGCACTACGCAGAAGTATTGACTACATTCGACAATTTTTTTAGGTAGTAGGATTTTTGATCATTACTATATTAGATATTAAATATGTATAATAGGCTCAATCTTTAATATTAGTCTCCCTTTTGAAACAAATTTCAATCCTATGTAGATGGTGGCATCTGGTTTTTTTATTTGGTTAAATATCTCTTTTTTCAAAATTAAAAGAATGTTAAATTTTTTAAGTTAACAAATTGATTTTTAATTATCCATAATATATAGATATAAATAAAAATCAAAATCTTTAAAGTGATCAATTATGGGAATGTTAGATGGAAAAGTCGCCATTATAACTGGCGCTGGCCGTGGCTTAGGCCGAGAGGAAGCTTTAGCTATGGCTAAAGAAGGTTGTAATTTGGTCATAAACGATTTAGGTGCCTTTCATGATGGTACTGGCTCAGAATCAAAAGTGGCAGATCAAGTATGTGAAGAGCTTAAAAAATTAGGAGTCAAAGCGGTCGGGAACTATGATTCTGTTACTGATTTCAATGCTGCAAAAAAAATGATCGATCAGGCTGTTTCTGAATTTGGAAAATTAGATATAGTGGTAAATAATGCTGGTATTCTTAGAGATCGTATGCTTTTCAATATGAGCGAAGCAGAATGGGATGCTATTATGGCAGTACATTTAAAAGGAACATTTAATATGACAAGGCATGCATCAGCTTATTTTCGAGAGATTGGCAAGGAAGATCCTAAACTAAAAAATTTCGGTAGAATAATTAATACTGCATCAGACGCCGGACTATTAGGAAATATGGGTCAAAGCAATTATGGGGCTGCTAAAGCTGGAATCGCTGCTTTTACGGTAATAGCCTCAATGGAATTAAAGAAATATGCAACTGTTAATTGCATTGTTCCAGTTGCAAGAACTAGACTTACTACTGATGCTACTCCAAAAATGGCTGACGTTATGAGTAAAACAGATGAAAAAGGATTTGATGTATTCCATCCCGCTAATGTTGCTCCTTTAGTGGCATTTTTAGCCTCGGATCAAGCAGCTAAGATTAGTGGAGAAGTTTTCAGAATAGTAGGAGATACAGTGTTTCTTTTTCAAGGTTGGCATACTATTAATAAAATTAGCAATAATGGAAAACCTTTCACACCTCAAATATTAGCCGACCGGGTTAAGCCAGAATTAATGAAAGGTGCACCAAGAAAAGAAACACTCATGGACGCTATAGGATCTATGATAAAAATGTAAACTTTGCAAAGATGTAGCTGTTTTTAAACTTTTTTTTTATTTTTTTCAAAATATTAAAATCAGATGCAAATAATTTAAAAAATTTAATCTTTTAGTGATTTACCCTTGGTTATTGCTTTTTGAGCTGCTTTCCTTGCTAAAGTCGCCGGATCGGCTAAATTTTTTACTCCTTCGACGGCAGCTTGTGATGCCTGTCCAACAACTTCTCCTGTAAGTGGTGTTCCCCCAGCCGCAATCTCTGCAACTACCACTCCTGCTGCTGGAGTTAATGCGGCCGATGCAACAGTTGTAACCGCTGCAATTGCTACAACTTTTGCGATCTTCTTTGCTTTTTCATTATCCATCCCATATTTATCCTCAGAATCATCACCAATAGCTTCCAAAGATCGTTTAAGGCCTTCCTTTATTAAAATATCTAAAGCTTCATCTTTCTTTTTCTTTTTACCATCGTGAAAGATACCATCTTCATAAGCGTGTTCTAAGAATTTGGTTAAGGATTTAAATTTCTTCACTTTTTTATACCCGTTCCAATCATCATCCTTGAAATTAGTTAATATGGTATTTGTTTGTTTACCTTCATTCACAGTAAAATCATAAATATAAGGTTCTTTCTTATCGTCCATGTAAACTGCCTCATAGATATGATCCCCAATCTCTTTTTCCTGCCCTATTAAAATTCTAAAATTTATTTGATTCGTTTTCCCTATCATGCCTTTAGAAAATTTAGCAAGCGCAACTTTTCCTTTCTTAGCTTTTTCTTCTTTTTCCATAATTGTATCCGAACGTTTTTCTTCGAAAAAATCATTCAACGCGTCCCATGCATCTTTGAACACCTTTTTTGCTTTATCAATCTCTTTTTTACCCATTAGAATCACTTCATTTTAATTCAATTCGATTAAAATTAATTTAGGTTACTATCAATTTAGGTAGAAAAAGTTTTTATATTTATGTTCAATCTTAAGAGAGTCTCAATTTAAATACTTAATTTGAGTTAGTTATTTAAGGAGGCATAAAACATGCGTTATGTTGGAGTTCTTCATTTTTTAAAAATTCCACTGTTGGAAGCTTCTTGATTAATTTTCCATCATTAAGAATTAGTACCTCTTTAGAATATTTAGCGATAATGTATGGATTGTGAGTAATAATTATTATTGTCTTATTTTCTCTATTTAGGTCCTCAAGAATTTTCATGAATTCGCTTATCATGAGAAAATCCTGTCCTGTTGAGGGTTCATCAACTATTAAAATATTTGGTTTTAATACTAGTACTGAAGCAAGAGCTAATCTTTGTCTTATGCCCTTACTAAGATAAAAAGTAGATTCATACACCTCTTCAAATTTTTTAAGTTGCAAAAGTTCTACGATCTCATCATGGCGTTTTTTGATTTCATTATCAGGAAATTTTAAATTTTTCAAACCAAATTCGATTTCTTCTTTAATAGTACTTTTAAAAAGCTGATGATCGGGATTTTGGTAACAATATCCAACAATTTGAGCAATTTGGGGTATTGAATACTCTGTAATTATTTTATCATTAAGCTGAATTTTACCTTGTTGGGGCTTAAGAAGCCCATTAAAATGCTTTACTAAGGTAGTTTTTCCCGATCCGTTCTTTCCAATTATTGCGATAAAATCACCTTGAAATATTTTTAAACTGATGTTTTTTAAGGCCTGAGTCATATCCGGATAAGTATAACTTATATTAGATAGTTCTATAATCGGGTTTTCATTTAGTTTTACAATAGGTTTATCCTCTGCGATTCTTTTTTCGCAAATATCTTCTGGAATATATATGCCTGAAGATTTCAATAAATCAATTTTATTAAGCAATTCGACAGCATCACCATCATACTTTTTTTCTCCATTATCAATGATAATCACGCGATTACAAAACTCCATGATTTTTCTGGTTTCATGGCTCACTAATACAATTGTCAAATCAAATTCCTTTTTAATTTTTTCCAAAAGCTCAAAAACTTCTTGTTTACCTAAAGGATCAAGATCGGAAGTAGGTTCGTCTAAAATAAGTATCTCAGGTCTCATCGCTAAAATCGAAGCAATCGCAACCAGTTGTTTCTGCCCCCCAGAGAGTTCTTCAGGGGATCTCATTTCAAATCCTTTTAAATCTACAATATCTAATGCCCATTCGATCCTATTTTTGATTTCTTCCCTCTCAAGGCCTAATGTTTCCAAGCCTAAAGCAATTTCATCTTCTACATTCATCATTATAAACTGAGTTTCTGGATCTTGAAATATTAAACCAATGCGAGCAGTAATATCGGGCATTTTTAAAGTTCTGGTATTTTTACCAAAAAGTTCGACTGAGCCACTAATAAAACCCCTTGTTTTTAAAGGGATGAGACCATTTATACATGCACATAGTGTTGATTTGCCTGCTCCAGTTGGTCCCATAATACCAAGATAATCTCCCTTATAAATTTTTAAATTAATTGACTTAAGAACACGATCTCTAGAAGACTTATATTTCCAGGAAAAGTCCTTGAATTCTACTACAGTTTCTACAGAGATTCACCAAATTAAGATAATAGGAATTAAATTTAATATAATTGGGATAAAATTTAATAAAAAATTCACTAAACTACGGTTATATATTCTTAAATATATTGATAAAATAAAAAATAAAATAACTGTCGTTAAAATAACGAAATCCTTCTTCTTTAAGGGAAAATAATGATAAATTGTTCTATTCTTCGATCTAAAGGGAATACCCCTTGATTCAATCGAATTAGCCATTTCCTCCGTTTTTTTAAACAACAATACAATTATGGCAATAAAAATTGAAACAAAATTCCTAATTTTCTGAGGGATTGATGCACGTTTAAATTCAACTCCCCTGGTTTGCATTGCCTCTTTTATTATTTGGAAATCATTTTGAAACATCGCAATTCCACGGAAAATTAAATTTATTACCAAGCATATTGTAAACGGAACTTTAATAGAACGTAAACCGTGAATTAAGTCCCTGTCAGTTGTGCCAATAAAGAACATTAAAGCCAGAAAAAACATAATTAACGATCGCAGTGAGATACGTGAAGCATAATAAAGAGTTTGATCTGTTATTAATATATTCCAAATCCAAATATCCTTTATAATGACGATACTTGTTTCAAAATAAGTCACCGATCCAGGCCTTTGAGAGAATAAACACCAAGCAATAAAAATTGACGAATTTGCAAGGAGGAATCCGCCAACGATTTTAATAAATTTCTTACTAAAAACAGGAACTTTGGTTAACAAAATTAAAATGATATCAAATAAGAGCAAAACTAATAAATCAATGATATTATCAAATAAATACGCAATCATACTTAAAATAAACAATAATCCTAATTTAGTTAATGGATGTAATCTCGCTATAAATGAGTCTGTAGGAATATAAGAAAAAAAGGTCTTAGACAACGTGGAAGT
>JBHLNT010000230.1:0-6469 GCA_048941265.1 Promethearchaeota archaeon | reverse complement strand
AACCTTAATAATGTAATATCAGAATTAATTTTAAATCAATCTCAGTTAGTTAATTATGATATTAGCACGGATCAATCTTTGCCTAAATTTTATTCAGCAAATCTCTTTATGAGAATGTTTAACATTTTAGATAAGCCTAAAAAAGATTTAATAATTAAAAGCTTGATTGAAGATTTAAATAAAACCCAAAATAACGATATAAAACGATGTGTGATTAATCTATTAAGCACTATAAAAGACAATAAAATATATGATGCTCTAATAAAAATGATCCATGATGATGATTGGCTAATAAAGTTATATGTTATAAAATCTCTATATAAATTTGACGATGACGAAATAAAAAATAATTTTACCGAACCGTTAAAAAAATTATTAAGAGATAAAGATTCAGATGTAAGAGAAGCAGCCTCTTCTCTATTATCTAAAATTTCTTGATGAATAGGATGCAAATGAGATTGCATCCCCTTAATAATTTATCGTTAATAATACATGAAAATAAATAAAAAAAGTAACTTATATTTAAATAATAGAGATAGTACATTTGAATTAAAACCTTATTTAATTTCATCAAACAACTTAAAAATAATTTATTGAGAACGATACTTTGAGAAAATATACGCTGGATAGATGGAACTGGAGTGACCGCTCAGGGAAATGGGTTTATGTCACTAAGAAAAAAGATGGAAGCAGAGAATATATATATCAGCTCGAGCCCCCTAAAGAATTTATAGAGCTCACGATGCAAATTAAGAAAATTAATGATAAACTGATGAAAACAAAAGATCCTGATGAGAATAAGAAACTTTTTTTACAATTAATTGAAATAAGTAAAAAAATGCAGAACATGAGCTATGAGGGAGAATAGATAGACTCTGCCCTTTTAGCAAGTTTAGATTAAACAAAAGCTTTTGAAAAAAGACAATCTTTTTTTAGAGAGAAGATTAAAAAATTCAGATTTTTTTAGGAAAAACTACGACCTGTCCTATTGTGGATGCATATAGAGCTTATATTGTGACATCAAAAATCTACTAATATAGTAATCCATTAATAAATTTCTAAAAAAAAAATATAAACAGTTCAATATAAAGTTTATATTAAAAAGAATGGTTTTCATACTTCTTTTTAATGTAATCTTTTAGGTATTCGAGATATGTCAAGAAAATTAACTCCAAATAGATGGAATTGGAGCCAGAAAGATGAGAAATGGATTTTTATCCAACAAAACGACGATGGCAAAGAAACCTATTACTATAAACTAGAACCCCCTAAAGAATTTATTGACCTTACCATGAAATTAAAAGAATTAAATGATATCTTAGTAATTACAACGGATCCAGAAGAAAATGCTAAACTTTTTAATGAAATGACGAAAATCTCTAAAAGATTACAGTGCATGGATAATTGCGACAAATAAATACTACGTTTTCAATTTCCATTATTAAAAAAAGATTCCATCAAGTGAATAAGGAATAATTAATTACTGTTTTTTCTTGGATTGAATATAATTACTTAATTCTGTTTTTAATCTACTAAATAGATTGAAATCCAATTTTAATACTGTTTTTAAGGCAGATTCTAATGAGATATTGTTCCCTACGGAAATATATATAAATTTCTTTGAATTTGGTTTAGGTATGGCATATCCAATTAAAGTTCCTTGGTAATAAACACCCTTTATATCGGGATTTTTCTCACATAATTTAAGATCTCCATATAATAATTTTTTGGTATATCCAATAACGGGAACATTTGCTTTTAAGCCAAAATCGCAAGCACAACCGTATAAGTACGGATGAATTTGGCCACTAGAATTGACTATATAACAATCGGGGCTAATATTTGAATCTTTTATGCTATTTAAATAGATATCAGTCTGATTTAGAAACAGCACAGAAGGAAAATATTCTGTAAATTTTGGCTTGAACCTATGAAATTTTATATCTAAGGTTTTCTTTTGTTTCATGTCAAAAATCAAATTGCCCGAATAAGCGTACTCATCCTCGAATCTTATTTTTATTATACCAATTACATTATAATTAGAAATCAAATCAATAATTCTAACATCCTGAGCGTTTTTCATTTGATATTTACGAATTTCTTCCAAATTAGAAAATTCTGTATACAATAAAAAAGGTTTAATGCATTCTGGACACACATAGTGATATTCTATTCCATGCTCTTTACAAACTTTTACTTTAATGAGTTATCATCCTGAGTTTTGAATAAGTTCTTTTCATAAAAATAGAAGATTTTATGAAAAATAAATAAGAGTTATCTCAAATTTAAAAATATTAAAGTTTCTTTTGAAGATTTAATAATCAATAAGAACAAATTATATAAATATAAGCACAATTACTATCATAGATTATTATGAAAATCGCAGTTTCCGGTAAAGGAGGCGTAGGAAAAACCCTTATTGCAGGCACATTAGCAAGATTGTTTGCTAAAGATGGATACAACGTGTTGGCTATAGATAATGATTCTGCAATGAATTTAAGTTATACACTAGGAATTGAGGATAATGTAAAAGCCAATATTGTACCGATTTCAGAGATGAAAAAACTAATTGATGAGCGCACTACAATTGCAGGGAAAGGATCTGGGATATATAATATAACTCCGGAGGTATCAGATATTCCAGATAGATTTAAAGTATCTGGGCCAGATGGATTGCAATTATTAGTACTTGGAACTGTTCAAAAACCAGCCTCTGGGTGCCTCTGTCCTGAGAATGCCATGATTAAATCTTTGGTGTATAATTTATTAGTTAAAAGAGACGAAGTAATTATTGTTGATTTTGAGGCAGGTTTAGAACATCTTGGACGCGGAACGGCTAAAGGAATAGATGTTATGTTAGTAATAACTGAACCATCTCAAAAATCATTAGATCTATGTTCAAAAATTATAAAACTTTCAAAAAGATTAGGCGTCATTAATGTTTACTTAGTTGCCAATAAAGTGTATGATGATTCTCAGCTGAACGTAATATATAAAACAATTGAAAATTGGGATGTTCCATTATATCACACCATCCCTTATGACCCAGAAATAATTAATGCTGATCTAAATGGAAAATCTCCAATAGATTTTAATTCTAATTCTAAGGCTATTGCCTCAATAAAGAGTTTATATGAAAAATTGAAGAAGTTAAAGAAGGAACTCTTCGATATTTAACATATCACATATTTTAGATCAAATCTAACCAAATCCAGCACCTATACCAATGATATCATATTCTTCTTCCATTAGTAAGATATTAAATTGGACAAGATTTAATATTATTCTAATTTTTTTTAAGCATTTCTTAAGAAGATTGATTTTATAAATAATAATAAAATCAATTTATAAAACCTCAACTCCCTTGATACTAAATGATTGAGATAAATTTTAAATTTAGAATTATTACTTTCGGAAGCAATGTGAATTCATTTCAACTAAAGTATGGAAAAAATTCTAATTAAAGGGACTAAATATAAAGGATTAAGGTGTAATGTAAATCTGAAAGAAAGAAGAAGAAAAATGTATAATAGTTCTAATATTTATTATATTTTTTTATCCTTCTTATAAAAGCTATAAATCTAATGGAAAACACAAAAAAGAATTTTACATTAGTTCTAGATTTAAACTAATAAGTTAAATTTATATATTAATTTTTTCTCTTACTTTCTATATAGATTTCTCCTTATTAAATCTAAAATTTAATCAATACAACTTATCTTAAAAGGCATTTAAAATGACGTTACAATCTAACGATATTATTAATGGATTTTTAGCTCTTATCTTTGTAGGAATTTCGATTATTGTTGCTCTTGTTTTTTTTTATAAGTATTCAAAATTTAAACAGAAAACATTGATTTATGTTGGAATAACTTGGATTGCGATGAGTGAGCCTTGGTGGGGACATACAGTATCATTTTTATTTGCATTATTCACTGGAAACGGTTTGAATATCCAAACAATTTATTTCATATCCACAATCTTTGTTCCAATTGGTTTAATAGCATGGTTAGCTGCATTTACTGAATTTCTCTATAAGGATAAAAAAAAAATAATTATACTCATTGCAGCCATAACTCAAGCTATTTTTGAAGTTATATTTTTATTCATTCTATTTACTGAACCTTCACTAATAGCAAAAGAACGTAGTGCTGTGGATTCAATAAATCAACCCTTTATATTAGTTTATTTTCTTACTGTTCTAATAATATTCCTGATAACTGGAATTTTGTTTTCTCGTGCTGCGATGAGATCTGAGAAAGAAGATGTTAAATTGAAAGGTAAGATCTTTTTAATAGCAATATTTTCTTATGTAATAGGTGCTATATGGGATGGTGTATTTGCTTCAGAAGGAACAGTTTTAATAGTTAGTAGAATTATTCTAGCTATAAGCGCTATTTTGTTTTATTATGGTTTTATTTTACCTAATTGGTTGAAAAAAATTATCATAAAAGAATAATAACAAACAATCATGAGCTTAACCAATAATAGAACAAACAGATAATATACAAAAACTTAAATATACCAAAATTCAAATTATGGCATTCTCTAAAATTTTTTATTTTCTTGGCTAAGCTATACTAAAAGTGCAATCATTATTCATTACAAAATATCTTCCAAATTAAGGTCTTGATCCTCTGCAATTTCTTTCCATTGATTTATAGCGTCCATAGCTTCCTCTTCATTTATTTGCTCAATAGCATATCCTGCATGCACAATTACATATTTTCCAATTTCTGGATTTTGAATTAATGCGATAATTATATTCTGTTTGACACCGTCAAAATCCACTAAAGCAGAATTCCCATCAATATTTATAATTTTACCTGGTATAGCAAGACACATAACAACCATTTAGAAATAATTATTCTATATCTAAATTGCATAATTTAACGAGTTAAAAAAAACTAATCATTATAAAATTAAATTATAGAATTTTATTTAATGAAATTTAAGAGATATGCTTCAAATTATAAAAATTTAAAATTTAAAGGCAATAAATAAATCTAATCAAATTAAGTATAGAACTATTAAAATATTCAAAAAGAAGATGAAAAATGTTCTTAGAAAAATTATTAGATTTTCCAAAAAATAAATTGGTTGTATTAATTACAATACTAGCCTTTATTTTAGGAGTTTTTATAAATCAGTATATTATGGCACCGATTGAAGCAGAATTGAAAAGTTCAACGGGATATGGTGTTATAGACTTTGAATTTGCATGGACATCAGATCAAATAAGTAGAATTTTTAAAGCATGGGGCTCTGAGGGAAAGAAAAAAGAAGCCCTTGTAACTTATATAGATTTTTTATTTATACCTTGCTATAGTCTATTTATGGCGGGATGTATTTTGCTGGTGACGCGTAATTTAGAGGGAAAACTTCAAGAAGTCGGATTATTTATGACCATAGTACCTTTCATAGCAGGAATATTCGATGTTATCGAAAATATAAATTTATTATTAATGTTAATTGATGATTCTTTCATATGGTCATTAAGCCCATTTATCGCTTCATTATGTGCTACTATTAAATTTAGTCTAATATTTATTGCGATAATTTTCTTTATAGTGGGATTAGTAATTGTAATTATGAAGAAATTTAAATAAGCTCTTTTTTTTATTCACTTTTCCAAGCTTGAATATAAAATTAATTCACTCAATTCTTCCTTTAATCTTAAAAAGTAATAAGAAATAAAAAAAAAAAAAATAAAAAGTTATAATTAGAGATTTTCTATAGCAGTATTTCTTCTAACTCGATGATTTTTCATCCCAATATCTTCAGAGCTAACTCCCATAGCCAGAGCAATTAATTCTGTTAAATATAAAACAGGGACATTATACTCTTTTTCATATTTCTTTGAAAGATCTCTTTGGGAAGTGTCAAATCGCTGAAAGCAAGCAGGACAATTAACAACTATAACATTCGCACCAGCTTTCATAATAGAGTCCATTTTCTGCTTTAGTATTGCATCGCCGTGTTCTGGGAATGGTCCAGCCACAGCGTTGCCACAACAGAGTGCCAACTCTTCATAATCAACTACATTAGCACCAGTGGCAGCAACAATCTCTTTTAAATTTTTAGGACGCATTGGATCATCAGATTCCATCCACTCAACAGGACGCATGTAATGGCATCCGGGATGACAAGCAACTTTTAAATCACTCATTTGCTTCGTAATGGCGCCTTTTACTTTATCCAAATTCTCTTTTATAACATCGACAAAGTGTACAACATCAATAGAACCTTTGTATTCTTTTCCAATTTTTGCTAATTCTGCATTGACTTTTTCTTTTTTTAAAGAATCATGTTTTAATTGATGTTGTACTCCCCTTAAGGTGTTTGTACAACCATTACATAACGAAATAATTGGTTTACCTTCTGCTTCTGCTAAACATAAGTTTCTAGCACCCATCGCAAGCCAAGCCATATTATCAAAGCTTTTCATTCCAGTAGGATCTGGACAACA
>JBHLNT010000040.1:0-28448 GCA_048941265.1 Promethearchaeota archaeon | reverse complement strand
TGGGATGACTAAAAAGGAAGCGATGTATGACTTAGAAAAAACAGCGAAGGCATATTTAGAGGTTTTAACATCCTTAAATATCGATGCTTTACCACCGTTGTTAAGTATATGGCCAGGTGAATTAATGGACATTTTAGATGCTAGAGTATTTAAATGGCCTGGGGCCGCTGATGAAAATTCCAGGCTGGAAGATCATCTCCCCTTTCAATTCGTAGAGGGAGAATATTTAAAAGCAGAAGAATATGAGGAACTATTTGAAGACTCTACAGGTATTATCTTGAGGAAAGTCATTCCGAGACAATTTGGGGCACTTCAAGGTTTTTCTGAATTTCCAGAATTTTCAAATTTGGCCAGTGGGTTGGGGGTTATGTTTAGTTTACCGATGTTTAATGCTATGTCAGGAACAAAAAAAATAAATGAAGTATTAAATGCAGCTTCAGAATATTTGATAAAATATTTTTCTATTACTAATAACTATGGTAATAGCTTGAAAAAATTAGGATTTCCCCTTTTTCATTCTGGAATTGCATTAGCTCCATTCGATGTCATTAGTGACCTACTCAGAGGAATGAGAGGTTCTATGCTTGATATGTATCGTCATCCAGAAGAGCTAAAAACATTATCTAGCATGTTTGTTGAGGGCCAAGTTAAAGCAGGTCTGCAACTAGCCCAAATGACACCGAAAGTAAAAGTAATTTTCATACCACTACATCGAGGTGCTGATGGCTTTATGAGTAATGAGCAATTTGAAGAATTTTATTGGCCCGGTTTAACTAGTGTAATGGAAGGGCTTATTAAACATAATTTTATCCCAGGGTTATTTCTTGAAGGAGGATACAATCAACGGTTAGAGTATTTAGCTGAATTTGCTGAAAAACATAAAAGGAAAGTATTATATTGGTTTGATAGAACTGATTTATGTAAAGCAAAAGAACTTTTTGGAGATCATGCTTGCATTAAAGGCAATGTACCCGGATCATTATTAAATACTGGTACGCCTCAACAGGTTGAGGATTATGTGAGAGAGAGTATAGAAAATTGCAAAGATGGAGGTGGTTTTATTATAGATGGTGGAGTTGCTGGTATACCAGATGAGGCTAAACCTGAAAATGTGAAAGCGATGGTTGATGCTACTCATAAATATGGAGTATATAGAAAATGATTTATTTTTAAGTTTAAGATTAAATACTTTAAATTAAGTAGATTAATATAATGAGATATAGTATAGCAAAAAATGAATGAAAAAAAACCAAAAGAGCTTTATAAGGAAAGATTTCAACGTGTTTTAACGACGATAAGCTTAAAAGAACCTGATAGGGTACCAATTGCACCATTATCAACATTTTATGCTTCTAACCAGCAGGGAATGAGCAAAAAAGAAGCAATGTATGACTCAGAAAAGTTTGCTCAAGCAACTATTAAAACTTTTAGTCTTCTCAATTGGGATATGGTTCCTCCCATCGCAGTAATGTTTAACGGAACACTCTATGATATATTGGGAGTAAAATATTTTAAATGGCCTGGAGCAGAACAAGAGGCGCAAAGTTTGAAGGATAATATACCTTATCAATTTGTTGAGGGAGAATATATGAAAGCTAATGAATATAGAGAATTTTTTAAAGATCCAACTGGATTTTTACTCCGAAAGCTCCTTCCAAGACATTATAAAAATCTCGAAGGTTTCTCAGAATTTCCCAATTTAATTAGTCTTGCTAGTGGTTATATGTCCCAACTTGTGTTGCCATCCTATTTTGCATTACCCCAATCAAAAAAAATGCTACAAACCATTGAACAAGCAAGTCAGAGGTTTTTCAGCTGGATAGAGACTCAACTTAATTATTCTAGAGATATGAAGAAGCTGGGATATCCAATACAATTCTTAAATATCACACAGGCACCATATGATGTAGTGAGTGAATTTTTCAGAGGAATGAGAGGAACAATGTTAGACATGTATCGAAAGCCTGAAGAATTAAAAGCTTTGTTAGAATTATTAGTTGAATCTTCAATAACATCTGTTGTGAATCTAGCAAAAATGTTTAAAGAAAACAATATTGTTTTCATTCCACTACATAGAGGTGCAGAAGGTTTCATGAGCTTCGAACAATTTGAGGAATTTTATTGGCCAACATTAACCAAAATCATGGAAGGGCTCATTAAAAATGATTTAATCCCTATGCCTTTCTTTGAAGGGAAATATACGGACAGATTCCCATATCTTACCGAATTTGCCAAAAAACATAAGGGGAGATTGATATATTGGTTTGATCAATCAGATATTATTAAAGGAAAAGAGGAATTTGGAGGTTATGCCTGTATCAAAGGAAATGTACCCGCTACTCTTTTAGTGACTGGTACCCCTCAGCAAGTAGAGGAGTACGTTAAGCTGTCAATTGAAGGGTGCATGGAAGGAGGGGGCTATATTGTAGATGGAGGTGTATCTGGAATTCCTGATGAGTCTAAACCAGAAAATGTTAAAGCAATGACTGAAACGGTTTTCAAATATGGAGTTTATCGAAAATAGAGCTTTCAACCAAAAGTTATATTTCCTTTAAGAAGCTAGATGCTTTTGTTAAATTTACAAGGGCTCTGGCTGCTCTCCTAGGCGTATCGAATGTAGGAATGTTATTATTTTCTAAAAACCTTCTAGATTTAAGCATAGATTCTCCCTTCATAAAACAAGCAATCACAGGTTTATCAGAATCCTTTATAACTTCGGCAATACTTTTAGCTACATTGAGAGCAGGGAGGAAAGTTGGAGGTAAGGATATTAGAACAACACTATCCACATTAGAATCTTCCAATACTAATCTTAATGAACCTTCATGTTCCTTTTCTAAAGCTGCTGCTGTCATATCTATATAACCATTTGGCTTACATATCGTTGCCATAGGATATAGTATTTTTTTTAATTTGTTTATTGTATGTTCTGTGATTGGTGCTAATTGCAAATAATTATCTTTTGTAATTTCGTCAATAGCAATTATTCCTGGACCACCTGCTTCTGTTAACACACAGATTTTATTGCCCTTAGGTTTAGGGAGCATTGAAGAAGCTTTTAATGAGTCAAATAATTCTTCCATATCATCTACTCTTATTATTCCGGATTGTTTAAATGCAGCATCATAAACTTTATCAGAACCCGCAATAATACCCGTATGAGATAAGGTAGCCCTTGAACCTAATGCCGTTTTTCCTACTTTTAATAAAAAAATCGGTTTATTTCGAGTAATTTTTTTTGCTGTTCTCAAAAGTTCCTTTCCATGAGCGAGCCCTTCTAAATACATACCGATTGAAGAAATTTTAGGATCCGCTCCAAAATACTCTAATATTTCGATATTCGATACATCTGACATATTGCCCACATGGGCCCATTTATTAAATCCTAAGGGTTTAGGTGATTCTTCGGCTAACATAAGAAGTGATCCTCCGAATGAACCACTTTGAGTGATAAAACCAACGTTTCCATTTACTACTTTCGAAACGGGGGCAAAACTAGTACTAAGATTAATGTCTGTATTGATTATTCCAATGCAATTCGGGCCGAATATTCTAATCCCTGCCTTTTTTGCGATTTGAACAATTTTATCTTCTAATTCTACTAATTCCGGATCACCGGTTTCACTAAATCCAGCAGATAAAATTACTGCTCCTTTAATATCTCCGCGAATAGAGGCTTCCAAAAATATTTTATACACTTCTTTTGCAGGCACTCCAATTACTAATAAATCGAGGGATTCTTCAATTTCAGATATTGATTGATAACATTTTAAGCCTAAAACATCTTTTTCTCTTGGATGAACTGGATAGATAGTGCCCCGATATCCTCCTTTAAGCATGGTACTAATTATCTGATGAGCTGCTTTTGATGGATTATTCGAAGCCCCAACCACAGCAATAGATTTGGCATAAAAAATCTGTTCGAATCCTACCATTTCAATTTAATTTACATTTGCTTACTTTTTTTTTTTCCGATTTTTAAAGTATTAAATAATTATAAACGAATTGCTTAATTCAATTTTATAGATATAAATTCTAAATTATTAGAGGTAGTATTAATAATGCCTATATTAAATAGATCGAAAATTCGACCTGATGTACTCAAATTAGCTGATCAGCTCCAAAAGAGACAAATGAAACTCATTCCTAAATTTCTTAGTCAAAAAGAGAATCAAGGAATAAATTTTCCATCCCTTTGGAAAAAAGTTCAAGAGGGAAATGAACGATTTTTTAAAGCAAAAAACGAAGAAGAAGTAGAGGAATTATTTAATTTACTAACAGATGATGAGGTTCTATTTTTAGCCAAAATGCTCCGATTTGCTTTTGAAGAAAGTGCTAATATTGATCAAAAAGAGAATCCAATCTCCAAAGATGTACAGATTGAGAAAATCGATATTGGAGGTATCCCAGCGGAATGGCAAACTGTTCCCGATGCCATAAAGGAAAATATCTTGTTATATTTTCATGGGGGCGGTATGATTATGGGCTCACCTAATAGTCAACGATTACTAACAGTTGCTTTAGGTCAAGCATTAAAAATGCGTATTTTGAGTGTAGATTATCGTTTGGCACCTGAATATCCATTTCCTGCAGGTCTGGAAGATTGTGTAGCTGCTTATAAATGGTTATTATCGACTGGTGTTAAACCAGAAAACATTATTATTGCAGGAGATTCTGCAGGGGGATATTATACACTTACAACCCTCATAAAGCTAAGAGACCATGGAATTAAACTACCAGCAGGAGCATTTTGTCTTGCTCCAACTACTGATTTTTCAACGCTCGATGAAGAATTTCTTCAAAATGGAGAAACAGATCCTATTTTAGCAGATATTGGACTTTTTTGGTGGATTCCTACATATGCAGGAGACGCAGATCTTAATAATCCTTTAATATCTCCAGCATTAGCTGATTTGAAAAACTTACCCCCAATTTTAATTCAAGTAAGCAAAATCGAAATGCTCTATAGCCATGCTAAAAAGTTTTATGAAAGAGCTAAAGAAGCTGGGGTTGATATAACATTACAGACATGGGATGATATGGTTCACGTTTTTCAGGGTTTTGGACTTAATATACTTCCTGAGGCGAAAGAAGCAATAGAAAAAATTAGACAATTTAGCCAAAAAATCTTAAATTAATACCCATTTTTAATCATTTCCCGATATATAGCTTTAAAAATTTTTTTTATAAAATTATTCTTATTTTTTTATTGCGTCTTATTATTTCGTTATTTTTGAAAAAAAGTGGTTAAATCTTTATTTTTATCGCCTGTTCAGGACAAATTTCAACACACTTTAGGCAATCAATCAGGACAAAAATTTTTGCTAAAAGCTTTGAAAAGCATATGAATTTCAAAAAGGTCGAATTCATCAAAAAAAGAGATTTAATAGTCTAAAGAGAAAAATATTAATTTTAAAAATTAAATCCTTAATTAAATCAAAATTAACTTTATACTTGAAATTAGTGGATATTATGGAACCAAAATCAAATGATATTATCTCAATAATCCCTAAACCAGTGAGAATTGATATAAAACAAGGTAATTTTATTCTTAATGGTAATACCCTTTTGGTTACCGCTCCATCTTTAAAATACTTAGCAGAATATTTAAAGGGACTTATAGCTCCAGCAACTGGATTAGAATTGGTTGTAAAAGACTTAGGTAAAAAAGATGAAGAGAGCAATACAATTATACTGAATATAGAGAAAAATGAAGGATTACTAAATCCTGAAGGATATGTACTTGAAGTTGATCAGAAAAAGATAAAAATTACAGGATCTATGCCCCAAGGTGTTTTTTATGCTATACAAACACTCCGCCAATTATTGCCTGTTGAAATTGAGAGCGTATCTAAGATAGATAGAGAATGGTTTGTTCCATGCGTGAGGATTGAAGATTTTTCCCGGTTTAATTGGCGGGGATTTATGTTGGATGAGTCAAGGCATTTCTTTGGAAAGGAGAATGTAAAAAAACTGCTTGATATTATGGCAAGTTTAAAATTTAATACATTTCATTGGCATTTAACTGATGATCAAGGGTGGCGAATTGAAATTAAGAAATACCCCCGTCTAATAGAAATTGGATCTAAAAGGAAAGGAACTTTTGTTAATCGAAAAAAACTCGACGGGATTCCTATATCAGGATCTTATACTCAGGATGAAATTAAAGAAATTATAGAATATGCATCTGAAAGGTTTATAACTATTATTCCTGAAATAGACGTTCCTGGTCATGTCACTGCAGCACTCGCAGCATATCCAGAATTGAGCTGTACAGGTGGGCCTTTTGAAGTAAGTACTCGTTTTGGAATTTTTGAGGATGTACTTTGTATAGGAAAAGAAAAAGTATTTAATTTCGTCCAAGATGTATTAAAAGAAGTTATGGAGCTTTTTCCCTCTAAAATTATACATATAGGAGGAGATGAAGTCCCACGAACTCGATGGAAAGAGTGTATTTCTTGTCAAGCTCGAGTTAATAAGGAGGATCTTCAATCAGAAGAAGACTTACAAGTTTATTTTACAAATAGAATTGCAGAATATTTAGCTTCGAATGAGCATAGATTAATGGGTTGGAACGAAATTCTTAACCATAAATTAGTAGACAATGCAATCTGCCATTATTGGAATGAAAATTTTGATTTTGTTTTAGAAAATGCTAGAAAAGGTAGAGAAATTGTAATGTCAGAAATGGAAGCGGTTTATTTGAATTTTCAATATTCAACAACTCCCTTAATCCAGACTTATGAGTATAATCCTATTCCCGATGAGTTAGAAAATAAATTTCATGAAAAAGTATTAGGACTTGAGGCTTGTCTATGGACCGAATACGTTAAAAATGAAAAACACTTAGAATTTCAAGTCTTTCCGCGGTTAATAGCAGTGGCAGAAACAGGGTGGACATTGAAGAAAAATAAGGATTATCATTCTTTTCTAACTAGATTAAATGATTTTATTCAAAGGTTAGGTTTTCACGATGTAAATTATGCCCCAAAAGAAACCTATCTAAAAGAAAATGCTAAGTTTTAATTAACTCCCTCTTTCAAACCTTATAAGTGATTTTCAATGAATTCAAATCGGAAAAAGCTATTATTAATAGGAGTCGACCAAGCAATACCTTACCTTCTTAATAAATTTTTGAATGAAGGTATTCTGCCAAATATTTCCCAATTATTAGAGAATGGAGTATATACAGAGGGATATTCCTGTCCTCCTTGCGATACTCCCACAAATTGGACTACAATAGCAACGGGAGCAACAACGGCAGTCCATGGGGCAACCAGTTTCTATTTACATATTCCAGGAGATCCATTTGAGCTTGGTTTACAGCATAGATCCAGAACTCAATTATCGAGATTTTGCAAAGCAGAATACCTTTGGGATGTTGCAGATAGAAATGGTTATACTCCATTTGTAATAAATTACCCTAGTGGCTGGCCAGCTAATTTTAAGAATGGTGCTATGAGTCTGCTCATATGGCAATTTACTGGGGACTTTCAAATTTATAAATCATTTCCAAGAGTAATATCACACCCCCTTTTTTTCGAATTTTCAAGCGATTCAGAAATATTATTAAAAAGGATCTTGAAAGTTAAGAATAATGTCGAAATTCCTAAAAATAAAAAAGATCCACTTCAAATAAGTGTTGATATGACTCCTGTGAACACACCTGAAAAAACTGTTTTAACCTCGTATATTACTAGTTCTACTGGTCAAAATTATGATTCTCTGTCAATCCTTAATGAAAAAAATAATCAATGGATAATAATTAAGAAAAATGGCTGGAGTGATTGGATAAAATCAGAAATTTCTACAAATTATGGCGTTTTACCTTGTCTATTTAAAATTAAAATCTTAGAACTTTCTGCTATGGGTAGCTCAATAAAAATTCAAACCACTTCATTTTATAATACTAAAGGTTGGACGAAACCTGAAGAATTAGGTGAAGATCTAATTAAAAATGTTATAAGTTATGATCTTACTCCAAAAATTCAAGAAATTGAGTATAAAATTGAAGGTAAAGTAGAGTCTTATTTAACTTATGCTCGAAAAGAGGCCTTAACGTTAGGAAATGCGATCAAATATGCTAAAAACCGTGTGAATTGGAATGTCTGCTACTTTCATGTACATCTTTTAGATAGTGTTAATCACAAAGAATTAGCATTTTTAGATAAAAATTCACCTCTATTTTCCGAAAAAAACTTTGAAAGAGCGAGCAAAAATGTTAGGATAGCTTATAAAATTATCGATGATTTAGTGGGGGACCTACTTAATTCTTGCGTAGATCATAATACAATTACAATATTCGTTTCTGATCACGGTGCTATGCCTGCATGGAAGATTGTTAATATTCCATCGGTTTTAATGAAAGCCGATTTATTAAATTATAATAGGAATGAGTCACAAAATAAATTTTATGTTGACTGGAAAAATAGTTATGCATTTCCTTATGTGGAACCTACATTTATCTGGGTAAACTTAAAGGGTAGGGATCCCTATGGTATAGTAAGTTCTACAGATTTTGAATCAATAAGAGATAAAATAATTGAAGTTCTCTATGATTTAAAAGATCCTGAAACTGGAGAAAAGGTCATAAAGCTTGCACTTAAAAGGGAAGAGGCCGATTACTTAGGATTAAATGGAGATAGAATTGGAGATGTTATCTATTTCTTAAATCCCCCTTACCAAATTTACGATGAAATATTAGAACAACTCAATCCATCTCAAATTTCGCCAAAATATATGGCAAAACCTGTTATCTATCCTGCAAAAAACTGTTTTGGAGCTCATGCTTATTATTTGCCTAATGAAAAGTTTGGAAATTACTCAAATAGTGTTCCACTTATTATATCAGGTCCAAATATCAAAAAAGGTATTGAATTGAAATATAAAGTTGATCTAATTGATTTAGCTCCAACTTTTGCACATTGCCTTGAAATTCCTAAACCAAAGGATTCCCAAGGAAGAGTACTCTTTGAAGTATTTGATTGATTATTATATTAAATTATACATTAAATAAGGCAATTTAAAAAGCAAAAAAGCTTACTAATAAATAGTGGAAAACTCAAAAGTACTAGGTAAGATTAGAGAATTTATAGAAAGGGAAGCTAATACTGGAAAGAAAGTTAGCGTTTATAAAAAAACTTCTGAACTCTCTGATTTTTTCAAAAAAATGAGAATTGGAGTAGAATTAGATAAATTTAAGGAAATTATTTTAAAAGAAGAGACAAAACTCGAATTAGGTGGTATTGATAAGAAATCTTTTTCATTAATTTATCCTTCTAATGAATTAGAGTATATTCAAGATGGAACAATTACTTTAATTGGGCCAGAAATAAATGAAATTTCAGATCAATCGATTGATTTTGGAATTTTCATATTAATCGGTTCTAAAAAGATAGATGAAAAAGATTTTGATGCTCTTAGGCATCTTAGTTTCATCTCTGGTAGTATTGAAGGATTCTTAATCCGCACGATACCAAGAAGATTTTGGTGTCGAATAAGTGAAAATGTAATTGAAAAATTCTCTTTTGAATTTCTTGGAAAAGCTATGATTTACTTGTATAAACAAAAATTTAAGGAATTAATTACTACTATGGAAATAATTCTAATTAATTCTTATCCGGATTCAATAAATGAATTTATAGAAATCTCATCTGATATCCGAAAATATATTGATTCAAAATGGAAAGATAAAATAGAAAAATGGAAGAAACGAATCGATTGTGATTATGATTGGGAATGCGATGCTTGTCCATATTACGATACTTGTGAAGAAGTAAAGGAAGTTTTGGAAGAAAGAAATAAATTAGGAGATTAAATAATTAAAAAATGTAATAATAAACAGGAAATGAGAGAAAATCCATTAACAATTGCCGTAACTGGAAAGGGAGGTGTTGGTAAAACTGTAATCACGACTCTTATGGCAAAAATAATTACTCAATCATATAAAAAAAAAATGTTGTTGATCGACGCTGATCCTACTCATCCTCATTTATGTAGCATGGTAAAACTTACACCTGATAAAAGTCTTGAAGAAATAAGAATTAATGCAGTGAAAAAAGCTCATACAAAAAGTGAAGATGCCCAACAATTAGCAGAAAGAATTGATTTTGATGTGTATGAAGGGATGGCAGAAAGTAAAAATTTTTGCTTGTTTTCAATCGGGCAACCAGAGGGTCCTGGATGTTTTTGCCCCTCCAATACTCTTTTACGAAAAGTTATCGAATCAATTTCTAAAGATTTTGAACTTATTTTAATTGATTGTGAAGCGGGACTTGAGCAAATAAATAGAATGGTCTTGAAATCTGTTGATTACATTATTATTATATCTGATATCTCTTTAAGGAGTATTGAAACCGCTAATTCTATTAGAAAAAGTGCTAAAAAGTTTACAAACTACAAAAAAATTGGAGTTATTATTAATAAAGTAAAGGGTAATATAGAGATCATACTTGAAAAATTAGATGAATTGAATCTGCCTATCATAGGACAAATTCCAGACGATCAAAACATCACAAATTATGATTTAGAGGGCAAAGCAATAATAGATCTATCAGATGATTCACCAAGTATGGTTGAAATGAAAAAAATTGTTAAAAAAATATTAAATCATTAATAAGTTTAATTTTTAAATAATTTTTTATTTGGAATTCAACTCTTTATAACAGGCACAGCAAAAAAATTCAAGAAAAGGACTTTCCCATAATTCTAATAATCTATCTTCACTATAGATTTTGTTATTAGAATCGGAAAACTCATGAAAGAACAAAGACTTTCCACATTTCCAGCATTTTCTTATTAGTTTTTCATAGGGTTCAGGGATTGGTTCTTGAATTCTTTGTTTGATTTCTTCTTTAATAAAAATATATTCATTTTCAGTAATCATTCCCTTATGAAACAGTGCCAAAGCAGTTGCTAATTCAAACAATTCATCTAAATTGTGGTTATTTCTTGCTGAAGTTTCAACTGACTCTGATATATTAAGCTTCTCTAAAATATTTGATAAGTAGTAAGAGTCTACACTTCTTTCATAATATAAATCAGTTTTAGCTCCTGCAAGAATAATTTGACTCGGTTTTATATTCACTTGTTTAGCGACATCAATAAAATAATCAATTCGCTCAAAAGTTATCGGTCGTGTGAGATCAGCAACGAGAATAATGCAATTTGCTCCTTTATAGCAAATTGGCCGTAAAAAATTAAATCTTGCCGCCCCGACCAAATCCCAAAATTGTGCGGTTACATTATGTCCAAAAAGGTTTATTTTTTTAGCAAAAAAATCAATCCCGATCGTTAATCTCGTTTCTGGGTCAAATACTCCGTATTCGAGTTTTTTAAGCATGGTCGTTTTTCCTACTCCGCCATACCCATCGACAATGATCTTAACAATGTTTATAAAAAAACAACCCCTATCTGTTAATATTTTAGATAAAATTTTGATGCAATAAACTTTTGGGAATTGATATAATAATAGGGTTGGATAATTTAAATTTATTCAAGCCATAAAAAGTTCGTTTTTTCATCATAAAAAATCGATTTTTTTGTCGTTTAATAAGTTATTCTTTTTATCAAAATCCCTTTAAAATATAAAATTAAACTTTAAAAGATGGGTAAATATCAACTACATGATATAGTATGATAAGTTGCCAAAGATGTGGACATGTATTGCAGGAAAATTCAAGTGGATACCGTTATTGCCCTAGCTGTAAAAAATTTGTGTATTTTATTGAAATGAGATTTAAATGATAAACAATATATCTGATGTAATCAAAAATGTTAGTTTAATTCCTTATAGAATGAGGTATACGTATAAAATATAGATGTATGCTAACTGCCTAGCCAAGGATTAAGGAATATTAAGATTTTACGCCAAATGAATCGTTATTCTTTACCTTTTTTTTGAATTATTTCCGAATTTTTTTTATTTTTAATGTAATTATTGTATATTAATGACAGATTTACATATTACTATACCTAATAAAGGATTACCTATTGGTTCCAAAGCTCCTCTTATTGAAACAACCGACATTGATGATAATGAAGTAAATTTAGCGATTATGCTTAAGAATCATCGAGGGGTTCTAATCGACTTCTTTAGAGGGGGATGGTGAGTATATTGAATAAAGCATTTTAAATACTTAACCAAAAATATGTCAGAGATTGAAAAACGCAACGTCAAGTTAATAGCAATAGCAAAGGATAGTATCAGACGATTGAAAAAAATGAAAGATAATAATAATTTTAATTTCTCGATTATCTCTGACAAGGGTGGAAACATAGCTAAATCATACAATATGTTTGTAACAGAAAAAACCGACGGTCATGATGATTTACAAGTTAATAATGCTGTTCCTGCTAAAGTACTCATCAATAAAAATGGAGAAATAGTTTGGTATTATATAGGTGGTAAAGAAGATAGACCATCAATAGAAATACTAACAGAAGCAATTGATAAATATTTATAATTAAATATCCAGTTTGGAATGAATCTTGCGTAAAAAAATGAGACGCACGATGACAACCCTGCTCGGGTTTTTGGATAATATTTTGTATATATAAAAATAACAAAAATTAGATATACATAGTTTCTGGGGGAGGTTTGGAGTGTTCCCTCCTAATATTATTACCAAATATGGATCTAAAAAGCTCTCTAAGTGTTCTATTATCATATTTACTAAAAAGATCACTAAAGTCAATATTTTGAGGATTATATCCTATTTGATCATATATCTTACGTTTTTTTGGATCAATTAGAATATCATATGCTTCTTTTAATTCAATGAATTTATCTTTAGCATGTGGATCATTCTTGTTTAAATCAGGATGGTATTTTTTAGCCAGCTTCCTATATGCCAACTTAATCTCTTCTTCACTGGCATCTTTTTCAACTTCAAGAATTTTGTAATAATTTTTTGATTTATCCATATTTCTACTAAATGCGTTTTGAGAAACTAATGAAAATTCAGAAATTTATAATTAGGGTTAATAAAAACAATAACGATTTTCAATTCAGATTTATTGTTTATATAAAATCACTAAAATTGTTAAGTAAAAATTAGAAGATTTTTTTTAATAAAATAAAAACTATTGTCAACCCTTCTTAATTATGGTGCTTCTGGGATCAATAATATGAATTTACTTCCTTTAGAATAATCCTTATTTATCCTGTTTTCAACCCAGATTTCTCCATTCAAAGTACTTAAAATTTTTTTTACTAAAGATAATCCTAATCCCATCCCTTTTTGTCCCTTGAGTTTTCTGTGTCCTCGCTTAAATATTAAATCTTTTCGCTCATCTTGTATTCCGATACCGTTGTCTATAAATTCAAACCTAAAATACTTTTGTTCTCCCTTTGTTTCCTTGGATACAAAAATTAAGATTTCAATAAGGGATTTATCATTATATTTAACAGCGTTAGTTAAGATATTATCAAAAACTTCTTCCAGCAACTCATTGGCATGAACAAATATTCTATCACTATGAGATTGAACTGATATATCAATAGCTCTCTCCTGGTAAGCGGTTCTTACGAAATTAACTGAATTTTGCAACAATTCATAAGCATCTATAATCTTAATTGGTTTTGTGCTTTCTTCTAGTTCTGATAGAGTATTTACATTATTCACTAATAGTTTTGCTCTCGCAATCTGTTTTTTGATCAATTCTGCTATTGTTCTAATATCCTTAGTTTTTTCGAAACTATCTTGATAGTACATGATAAGTTCTGCTGATGAATTGATAACCTGCATGATATTATTTATATCATGTGCAAAAAGGTCTTTATAGAAATTGGCACGATTATATGCTTCACGATATTTTTCTTCAGACTCTCTTAATTTTGTTTCATTCTCCTTTCTCTCAGTAATATCTCTACCAAAAGAAGTTATTAGTTCTGTGCCATCTGGAGTTTGAAAGGATCTAGCCCTATATTCAAATGGTACAGATCTCCCATCTTTAGTAATTAACGACAATTCAACAGTGGCCTCTCCAATTTCTGATATCTTATTAATAGCTTCAGCTGCTCGGACTAGGTCTTCCTCGTTATAATAGGAATGAGGAGCTTTCATTGAAAAAATTTCTTCATCTGTGTATCCAGTGACCTCGCTAAATGATTTATTCCATCTAATAGCTTTTCCAGTTAGCGGTTCAAATAGGAATATCGTATCAGAGGTCGTATTTATTACATCCTCCGAAAATTTTTTTTCGGATTTTAGTGCTTCTTCTGCTGATTTTTTTTCTGTTATGTCTAAGATTGTAATAAAATCTGCGGTTTTTCCTTGGTAATTAATAGTTTTAGAAAAAACTTCTAACCATATGATATCATTATTCTTTTTAATTCCCCTAAATTGATATTGATTAATAGAATTCTTCTCACCTAATTGTTTCTTCATTACCTGTTTAGTTACAAATTCTCTATCTTCGGGATGTATTACATCTAAAAACTGTCCAGCCGACCAATTTAGAATTTCATCCATTGAATAGCCAAATAAGTTCGCTATTTTTTGATTTATGTATTTAACCAAATTATCTTGAATTATAGCGATTCCCAGAAAAGATTGTTCCGCAAGTGTCCTGAATTTTTCTTCTGATTCTTTTAATTCAAGTTCAAAAGACTTGCGTTCAGTAATATCTAAAATAATCCCTTGATAATGAGTAATCTCACCTCTCTGATTTTTCCGTATCCATGTATGATCGTTAATATAACAAATTGCTCCACTTTTCGTGATAATTCGATATTCTTGTTCGAATTCTTGAATCCCCTCCATACTATGAAAATTGACTTCGGCAGCAATTCTTTCCAAATCATCAGGGTGTATAATTTCGCTATATGTTAATTTGCCGGAGAAAAATTCTTCAGGAGTATATCCAAATTGTTCAATATTTTCAGATACATATTCAACCGGCCATCCTTCTTTATTTTTCCAAAGAAAAACAACTGCAAGGCTTCTATTAATGATATTCTCTAATTCCTTACGATTTTCAAGCGAATTCCTTAACTCTTGTTCTACATGCTTGCGTTCAGTGATATTACGAGCTATTGAAAGCACTTTAGTTTTTCCATTGGTGTCTAAAAATGTTGTTCCTCGAACTTCAAACCAATGATAAATGTTTTTTTTATCCTTGATTCTAACCTGAATCATTCCTTGACCGATTTTAAACCCTTTTATTAACCCTTTGCGAACCCTTCGAATATCTTCGGGATGAATAAGCTCCAATGGAGATTTACCTATTAATTCTTCACTTGTATAACCCAATTGTTTCATAAAATCATTTTCATTTATATATTCTAATTTATAATCTTGATTTAGAATATAAATAATATCATTAGCATTTTCTGCTATAAGACGATATTTTTCTTCGGATTCTTTTAGCTTTTGCTCAGCAATTCTTTGCTCATTAATATCTTGAAATATTATTTGTACTAATTTTTTATTTTCAATATCAACTAAGGAGCCTTGAATATTCATCCACTTTAATACCTTACCCTTAACCATAGCTCGAATTTCGAATGGTTCTAAAATACCCTTATTGAACAAAGTGTTTAACTTTTCCTTATAAATCGACACGTTTTTCAACGGTATATTCTCTAATTCTTGATAATTTTTTCCAATAATTTCTTCTTTTTTAAAGTTAAAGAGATTAAGACCAGCAGGATTAAAGTCAAGAATCTTTCCATTACTATCTAATAACACTATCATAAGAGGTGAAGTCTCGAATAGATGCCTATATTTTTTTTCTGATTCTTTTAACTTTTTCTCCGCTTCTTTCCTCTCAGCAACTTTTTGCTCTGCGAATTTCTTTTCAGTAATATCATTCATATGTACAATAACGATATTAGGAGGTATAAATCCATAATTGACAGATAAATACTTTTCCTTATCAACCGAGTTAAATTTATATTTAATTTCTTTGAAGAAATTCGATTTTTCCCTAATGCATTTATTTAAGTCTTCCAGAATTCCAGGTTGATCATTATATAATTCTGATGCTTTAATCCCTAGAAAGCTTTCGATAGTTCCGTTAGTAATATCATAAGCGGCATTGTTATAATCAATGAGAATAAAATGGTTCTCAACTATTTGCCAAACATAAGAAGGCATAGGAAGAGTTTTAAAAAATAATGTCCCTTTCTCATTAAAAAGATTCGTACCGGTTCTTGCTTTTTCCAAAACCAATCCCCTTTTTCAATATATAAATAAATATATAGAATTAGCTAATAATTTTTAGCTTACTTAAATAATCGGGAATTTTTTTTTATAGTTTTGTATAATGATTAATTTTTTTGGATAAGTGGTAAAAAATTTTTTATAAAATAGAAATAGTTTATTAAATATCTCCTATATAGGGTTTTCCTTCGACCCAAGCTAGTTCAGTATCAAGCATAAATTGCACATTGGCAAATCCACGCATTCTCCACTTTCTAAAACTTTTCACTGCTTCATAAAAAGCCTGCCCATTTTTAGAACTAGGCTCATCTAATAAAGCTTCAATTAATTCAATGAGATTTTCAGGCTTTTCTGGAGCTCTTTTTAATGCATTCATGAATAATTTATGGAAAGGATATAGGATTTCATTATGAGCTAAAATTAATCTCCCTCCGAAGAGAACCAGATCTGTAGCTGCCCGAGTTAATAAATATTTATCCTTTCTTCTTTCTGCTTCTCCGATAAACCAAAACGCTATATCGAGTTGTGCTAAAAAACTCTGAATTTTTTCAGATTTTTCATCTTTCTGATATATGGGAATTTTTTTCAAAATTTCTTCGAGTTCAGGGATCTTAGAAAAGGCGATCCATGCATCTCTAAATGCATCTCTCGCAGGTTCAGAACCTCGTTCAGCAGCAATCTTTAAAAATTCTAGATTTACAATTTTTCCATCAACATATCCCCCCGGATAATCACAATATTGGGTATCAAAGAAAAAAACTCTATTTCTCCTTTTTCTTTTTCCATATTCCTCATCTGTAACTACCAGAATAAAATCAATATCTGAATCATCCCTTTCTTCCCCTTTAGCCACCGAACCTGTAATTATTACAGCTAAATACCTCTCATCTTCTTTGAGATTTTCAGTTAATTTTTCGATTGCTTTTTTATGATGTGGCTTCATTTATTTGCTTTCCTCAGAAGTTCATTAAAAAACCTTTTATATACAGAAAATTTTTAATTATTAATAAGGTTTAAGTAAATTTAAGCTAAAACCTCTATCTTTTAAATTTGCTTTAAGGGGATATTGTTTGAAAGTATTAATAGATACTGATCCGGGACTCGGTAAAAATTTTGCAGATGTTGATGATGGACTTGCTTTATTTTTGATGTTAAATAATCCTGATTTTTTTGAAATTGAGGGGATTACGACAGTTTTTGGAAATACTCAAGTGAAGCAAGGTTTTAAACTCCTTAAAAAATATTTAAATTTAGTAGGAAAAACAAATATTCCCTATTTTTTAGGCGCAAGGTCTAAACATGACTTCGGTTATATTAATGAAGCTTCACAGTTTTTAATCGATAAAGTTAAAGAAAAACCTAATGAATTGACTCTTTTAACTCTTGGACCGTTAACTAATATTGCATCTGCTCTAAAAAATTATCCGGATTTTTTAAATAATCTAAAAAGTATCATAACGATGGGTGGAGTAATAGAACCAATAAATCCTTTCATTAATAATAAAAACTCTATAGGAGACCAATTCTTTAATGATACAGAATTTAACTTTAAAAGTGATCCCTTAGCAACTAAAACCATTATCGAGGCACAAACTCTTACTCCACGTATTCTAATGGCATTAGACATATGTTGTAAGGTTATTTTTAACGAAGATCACTTAAAACAAATTCGATCCATAGATAAACCAATCCAGCAGTTTATCGCTGAAAATGTGGATTTTTGGCTTAAATTATGGAAATTTAGCGATAAAGGCGGGTTCTTTCCATTCGATGCGTTTGTACCAATTTATCTGATGAGGCCTAATTTATTTAAAACCATCAATTATTTTTTTATTGTAGGAGAAAACGGTAAAATATCTATTACGAAACAAAAAAAAGAAAATTCTGCTCCGATAATAGTTTGCACGGATTTTGCAGAATATAATGGTCGAAAGGAATTTATGGATATTCTTATTTCAAATTTAACAAAAACATTTTAATCCATTTTTATAATTATTTTGATCTGATTTGGGTCCTTATTGTATGATGTAATGGCCTTAAAAATGCTCTCTAGATGAAATTCTTGAGAGATCAATTCTTCCACTTTTATACTTCCTGATTTTAAACCGTCAATTGCTTTTTCAAAAGGTCCACATCGACTACTATAAAGAGTTATTTCTCGAACTACTATGTCTGTAAGATTAATAGGTGTTGCTAAACCATGGGTACTTTTTATGTGGATTTTACCTCTAGTTCTACATGAAGCAATTATGTCTTGTAACGCATCAGGATTACCCGAAGTGTCAATTATAATATCAGCACCTAGGCCGTTTGTTAAATCTTGAATCGCGTTTGGTATATCTTTTGTTTGAAGTCTATTAATAATATGAGTAGCACCAAATTTCTTAGCTAGTGCTAATTTTTTTTCATTTCCATCTACAATAATCAACCCGAGACCCTTTAACTTAGCAACTTGAACTATTAGCTGACCTAATTTTCCAAGTCCAAAGATTGCCGCTATATTATCATCTGGTCCTAAAGGCATCATTTCAAATGTTTGGTAAGCTGCAGCCAATGGTTCTATAAATGTAGCCTCTTCATACGAGATTGATTCAGGAAATTCATGCAACAAATAGGATTCAACTGCAATGAATTCAGCAAATGCGCCATTAATGTCAATACCAAGTGCCTTTCTTGAGATACATTGAGTAAAAATTTCACGTTTACAATAAAAACAGTCAAAATCAATATTACTATTAATTTCAGAAGTAATTCGCTTCCCTATCCACGAGGAATCAACATCTTTTCCTACTTCTACAACCTCTCCGGCAAATTCATGTCCTAGTATTAGAGGTGTTGGAGTAGGCAAATAACCTTTAACTATAGCAAGATCAGTTCCGCAGATTCCTGCTGCTTTTACACGAATTAGCGCTTGAGAATTTGTTGGATGAGGTTTTGGAACTTCTTTAATTTTAATCTCTTTTCCATCAAAAACGGCTGCTTTCATGATAATCACACTTCGCAATTAACCATTTGTTATTTTTCAATATCGGTATTTTCCATGTTATGATAATTAATTATTTATTGATTAAAAAAAAATTAACATATAGCTATATTTTTTGAAATAGTGTTAATTTTTGTAAAATTAGAAAAAAGTGTTAGAAATGAGTGAAAAATCCAAGTATTCGAGATTTGTATATATCTCATATGGAATTGGAGGTTTTGTTGATAACTTCTTCACAGCAGCATTCACCGTAAGAGTTATTGATTTTTATGAAAATGAATTACTTCTTACTATTTTTTGGGTAGGATTAGCATTTGTTATCTACGGAATTTGGAATATGATTAATGATCCTTTATTGGGATGGATTTCTGATAAAAAATTTAACTTTACGAAACGTTGGGGTCGTAGATATCCATTCTTCGCGGCAGGTGCTCTTTCTTTTGTATGGGTATATCTTTTCATTTTCACAGTACCCTTTACTGATGAGATAGGGATGTTTATATGGCTTCTAATTACTATTTGCATATTTGAATTTCTATATTCTATGTTTATAGTGAATTATCTCGCACTTTTTCCTGATAAATTTAGATCAATCCAAGAGAGAACTCGGGCTGGAGCACAAAATACAGCTTGGGGAGTAGTAGGAATAGCTTTAGGCGTTTTAATCCCTCCTTTAATTATTGTTTATGGTGATGTTTCATCCTTCATTATCGCAGCGTTAGTCGTGTCAATTATTGGTTTTATAATGGCATTTTTAGCACTGCCTGGGATGAAAGAAGATGAGGAACTAATCGAGCGGCAATTGCGGATTTTAGAGGATCAGACAGAAAAAGAATCCTTCTGGAAAGTCCTAAACTATGGAATAAAGGATATAAATTTCTTAGCATACGTCCTTATAGCATTAGGGCATGCTGTCATGACCGTTATGATGCTCGCTTCTCTGCCCTATTGGAACAAATATATAATAGGATCTTCAGACCCCGAGTTTGAGACTGTAATGGCTGCGGGATTTCTTTTGGCAGTATTAATTTCAGTTCCTATATGGACTATGATGGGTCGAAAATTAGGGAATAAAAAAGCTGTTACTTATGGTACATTACTAACTACAATTTTATTTGTTCCATTATTTTTTGTGAGCGATATTCTAAGCACTACTCTAATCATAGCTCTTATTGGAATAGGTATTGGATGTTTCTGGGTTCTTATGTACCCAACATTTTCAGATGTCGTTGATGATATAGTGGTGAGAACTGGAAAACGAAATGAGGGAGCTTTGACTGGAATTAGGATTTTTTTTGAAAGAATTTCAATTATAATACAAGCAGTTGCATTTGCAGTGATTCATCCTCTCACAGGTTATAAAGCAGGTGCACCTCCCGGACAAACCTCTCAGACATTACTCGCACAATTTGGAATTCGGCTACTCATGGCAGGTATTCCTATGGCCTTCTACTTCTTAGCCTTTTTACTCATATGGAAAGTATATAAATTAGATAAAGCAAAAGTAGCAGAAAATTCAGAAATTTTAAAGCAAAAACAATTATAAATTAGACTTTATTCAAATTTCATCTTTTTTTTATATTCTTTCTTTATTATCATCTCCTAAATTTAAAATTAAAAATTTTAAATAATAGAATTCAAATATATACCAATAATTACACTACCATAATATAGAACTAAATAACTAGAGGAAAGAATAAGTTATGACCGTCTTGAAATGTGGAACATCAAAAAAAAATATTGTTCCTCCACCTGGTATTGGAGATTGTTATATCGCAGGATATTTGACGATGATGGCTCCTAAAATTAAGGATGTTCATCATCCCATCTATGCTCGGGCAATGGTTTTATCAGATGGAACTGCCAAAATCGCATTAGTTTCAGTAGAATGTATTGGTTTAATGGCAGATTTTATAGATAGGGTCCGAGATAGATTATCTGCTTATGATTACAAAGAAAGACAAATTTATGTATGGGCCACCCATACTCATGCAGGACCTGATACAATGGGATTATGGGGTCCTCTCATCGGAGTGAATGGAATTAATAAGAAATATCAATTTTTTTTAATTGAGTGTATAGTTCAAGCAGTAGTAGAAGCTGAACAAAACCTTGAAGATACTGAGCTCTACTTAGCAAAATCAAACTTAGAAAAGCTTATTGAAAATTATCGAATAAAAGATGATATAAATGGAGCTCTAAAAGTTTTAAAATTTATGTCAAATGATAAAGTAATTGGCAGTTTATGGACATATTCAGCCCAGCCAGAGATAACGACAAGAGAAAATGTATCTATCTCAGCAGATTATCCCGGAATTGTGTGTGATATGATAGAAAAAGAGTTCGGAGGAACCTCATTATTTGGTATGGGGTTATGTGGTTCACAATCACCGATTTATTGTGAAGCAGGATATGAAAAAATGGAATTATTTGCAAAAGAAGTGTTTTCAGAGATTCAAAATATCTTTCCTAAAGCATTAAAATTGGAAGAATCCCCAATTGAGATAAGACATCGAAAAGTTGACATGAAGCTTGAGAATCCAGATTTTCAATTTTTATTTGCAATTGGGATTTTTGAAAGAGAACTCAAAGAAGACGATACCGCGATAAGCACTATTAGTAAAGTCCGGATTGGAAATTTACATATTGTACATATACCTGGTGAACCTTTTCCAGGATTATTTACCAAAATTCTTGAAAATACCTCAGAAAAAGAGATAATGTTTATTTCTAATTCTAACGATTCAATAGGGTATCTTATTCCCTTAGATCAATTTAGCTTGAAACCTCAAGTTTGGGTCGATGACATTGTTGATGGTAAGTTTATTGGGCATGAAACAGAATCAATAGGTAAGGAAGCTGCTGAGGTAGTGAGGAAAACAGTTAGAGATTTATTTGTGTATAAAACTGTAGTAGCTTTTGGAACACATGCTGACGACCTTACGATATGGGCTGGAGGGACACTTAAAAAACTTTCAGCTGAGGGGAATAAATTGATATGTGTCCGAATTACGGACGATTATTGGGATTGTGTAGGAATTACTGCTGAACAAGGTTATAAAAGAAATCGAAAAGAAGTCGAGCGGGCATATAAAAGATTGGGGGCAGAGGAAATAGTCCATATGGATTATCCAACTGACACTTTAGTTGGAGTGGATTATATGGAATTACGGAAAAAATTAATTTATCTGATACGAAAATACAAACCTGATATTGTGGTTTCATTTGATTTAAATGGGACTGATGAGGAAAACATGGACCATGTTATAACTGCACAGGCAGTTAACGAGGCGTGTTGGCAGAGTTCCTTTGATTTATGCTATCCAGATCATTTTGATGAGGGACTAAGTATACACTTGCCTGGAGAGAGATATTTATTTGCCAGAAATCCAACTGTTATAAACTTTCACGTAGATATTACAGATTTTATAGATGATAAAATAAAAGCTATCAGTGAGCATAAAACTGTACTTAAGAACTTTTTTCATCAAAATTTGTTATTAGCCAGGGCAAATCGACTTTATATAGAGCTTTTAGAAGAAGACGTGCCCAACGCCATTAGAGTAAATCTCCTTGTCAAATATGTCTACGGAGAGACAGGTAAAAAATATGGAGTTAAATATGCTGAAGAGTATAACAAAATTGGGGCAGGATTTCTGGAAGATCTGGCTTCCGATTAAAATTATCCTTAATTTTAATTTTTTTTAATATCTCATTGCTTTTAGCTTTTTAAAATCTTTTCGAATAAGTTTTTCCAGTCAAAATCTTTTTTTACATTTATAGAATCTGAAAGCATTGGCTCAATGGATTTGATATCTTTAAATCCACTTCCAGTAATTAGACAGTAAATAATTTCATCTGGTTGTATGAAACCCTTTTCTAATAATTTTGGAATCACTGCTACAGTAGTACAACTAGAAGGCTCAGCAAAAATTCCTTCTAAATTACTTAGCTGTTTTCCAGCAGCCAATGTTTCATCATCTGATACTGCTAGTGCATTTCCTCCTGAATTTTTGAGCGCAGGAATCCCTGTATAACAATCAAGTGGAATATCATCAGCAAGTGCAGTACTAATTGTTTTAATATTCTTCCATGGATTTTGAAATAAATATTCTGGTGTAAGATCGTTTTCAATTGCATTCACAAAAGGAGCACATCCTTCGGGTTGTACACCAAACAGTTTTGGAATGCTTTCGATAAAATCTAACTCATATAATTCTTCAAATCCCTCATATATTCCGCTTAACAATCCCGATCCTCCAACTGGAACAATAATAACATCGGGAAATCCTTGCTTACTTGTCCTACTCTGAATGGCAATCTCATATGATATTGTTTTAGCCCCTTTAATGATAAATGGATTATATATGCCAGCAGTAATCAAATTCGACATTTCAAATTTTTTACTCGCATTTTGTACAATTTGAGAGATAAATTTCGTAGAATCAGACTCAATTCTAACCACATTTCCCCCATATTGTTTAATTTGGATAATTTTACTTTCAGGGGCTATTGAAGGGATTAGAATAATATTTTTTAAACCTGCTCTCGCGGAATAAGCAGCAACAGAAGCACCCACATTTCCTGAAGACACCGTGATTACAGAGGTTTTGTTTAGTTCTATTGCTTTACTTACTCCCATTGAAATCTGCCGATCTTTGAAAGAGCCTGTAGGATTTAAAAAATCAAGCTTAAGAAATAAATTTTTTAGACTAAAATCCTCAGCTAATCTGTTACTCTTTATAGTCGGAGTGTTTCCCTCCATTAATGAAATAATTTTTTTTTTATCGAGTAATGGTAGAAATTCAAAAAAGGACCACATTGAAGTAATCTTTTGCTTGTAGAAATTGTTTTTCGAGATTATTTCTTTTAATTGTGCTATATTCATTTGAACAGATAGAGGACCTGAGCATTTAGGACAGAAAGAATTTGTTTCATTTACATCTTTTAAAGTTTCTTTACATTTTAAACATTGAAAGAAATATTTTGGCTTCCTTGACATGAATCATGAACGATCTAAAATTTATTTTCTATAACATAAAATTAATTTCCTCCAAAATAAAAATTATTTAGTTCCTTTTTTTCGTGCTATTTTTGGATGTTCAATTTTTCCGTTAAGAATAGGATCGTTTGTTCGTTCCATCCATTCATTAAGCTTCGTTCTTAATTGTTCCGCAATATTCTTATATGCAGGATCATGGAATAAGTTGCTTTTTTCATTAGGATCTTTTTCAAGATCGTAAAGTTCTTCTTCTAATCGAGGTGTAGTATATATTTCTTTCATGGTTTCATTGACGGCCTTTCCTGACCTAATATTAGCGATATCCAGAGGCATTTTAAATGAAGTGTCTAATTTTTCAAAATTTCTAATGTATTTAAATTTCTCAGTTCGAATACCTCGCATCGGATCGTAATCATCATGCCAAGATTTTTCAACAAAAATCTCTGAGCGAATTGAGGTTTGCTTTTCCTCTAAAATAGGTAAGAAACTTTTTCCCTCAATATTATTTGGAATATTTCCATCAATAAGTTCGAGTATAGATGGCAATAAGTCAATATTATTTATCATACTTGTAATAACTTTTCCAGAAGAAAACAATTCTGAACTTGGGAGAGACATTATGAGTGAAGTTTTTATTCCAGGATCATATAAGGTACATTTTGCCCTTGGCAAGGCGGGACCATGATCTGTAGTGAAAATAAAAAGTGTATTATTGTGCAAATCATATTTTTCTAGCAAATTAATTATCTCTCCAATCAAATCATCTACATAATGTATAGAACCATAAAGTTCTGATAGATCCTCTCTAACTGTTGTATGGTCTGGTAAAAATGGGGGTACTTGCACATTTGCAGGATCAACAGGAACGCCAAATTGGCGGAATGGGATATGAACTGCATATGTACCTATACATACATAAAATGGATCTTTATCATTATTATGCTCTAAAAAGAAATCTGAGATCTTATCAAATTGCATTATATTCTCATATCCTAATGTAGAAGGTTTTTTGCTTTCATGTTGTATTCCAATCAAATGTGTAGTATATCCATTTTCTTTTAAATACATAGGTAGTGTTTTATTTGTTGTTGGTAAGGTCCACCCTCTATTAACTAATCCCATGAGACCATTTTGGTGAGGATACAATGATGTTTGAATACTGCCTCGACTGGGACTGCATTGAGGGGCAGTACAGAAATTACTCTCGAATCTTACTCCTTTTGCTGCTAAATCATCCAAATTTGGAGTATTTAATGAGTTTGGCATCCGGGGTGAATTATAACAACCGATAAGCTGGCCTTGATCGTGAGTTATAAATAAGATGATATTAGGTTTTTTGCTCATGGTTATTGAAAATCAGTCTAAATATTAAAATTTCATTTATTTAAAAATTATATTCTGAATTATAACCAAATTTGATTTTTAAAAGATTTTGTGAAAAATAGCAGTTAGTTATAAATATTTATTTATCTAAAAAACAAATTAGGAAATAACAAATTTAATAAAAAAAATCAAATCTATTAGAGGTAATAGAGAATGAGTGAAAGAATAGAAGCACCAATAATATTACATTCTAAAAAGAATATGGCTTCGTTTAATACGGCCAGCATAGCAATTGAATTAATACAAGGTGTACTCAGTATTTTAATTTTCTTTTTTTATGAGGCTGAGCTTGGATTAAATTCATTACTCGCGGGGCTCGGGGTAACTATTTATGCCATTTATGATGCTTTTAACGATCCCTTGATAGGATATTTGACCGATCGTCCTTTCAGATGGACGAAAAAATGGGGACGTAGATTTCCATTTATCGCTGTTTTCTTCATTCCAATGATATTCTGCTTTCTACTAGTATTTTCCCCACCAATTTTTGTTCAAAATTCTGAATGGGGTTTATTCGGTTGGCTCGTTTTTTCTACATGTTTATTCGATACCGTTGAATCTTTTTTTACGGTAAATTATTGGGCTCTTGGCCCAGATAAATTCAGAGACCAGGGAGAGCGTAGGATATTATCTACCTTTGAAGTATATTTTGGTTTTATTGGAGTAATTTTATCTTTTGTAGTTCCCCCAATGATTATAAATTTTGGAAATATTAGCTCTTATGCAATAATGGCGTGGGTATGCGTAGGAATTAGTCTTGGTGTTTGGTTTCTTATGTATGCGGGAATAACTGATGATAAAGAAACGGTACAACATTATCTGGTGAGTTATGAACAACAAGAGAGAGAATCTTTTTTAAAATCAGTAAAAAGTGTTTTATCACATAAAAATTATTTGGCATATCTATTATTATACATTTTATATCAGGCAATGGTTCAGTTAATGCTGGCGTCGGTATATTATCATACTTACTTTATTTTAAAGGTAGATCCGGAGGTTGTAACTTTTCTTATATTAGCATTTTTTTTTGGAGGATTAATCTCACTTCCATTATGGATCAGATGGACAAATAAAACCCAAGATAATAGAAAAACCTGGATCTACAGTGCTAGTTTAATGGCAATTACTGCAGCTCCTTTAACCTTTATGATGTATTTAACCAGTGACTTGATATTAATTGGTGACCTGATAGTGCTCTTTTTATACGGACTTGCATTTGGTGGTTTTTGGGTTATGATAACACCGGTTTTTAGCGATGTGATTGATGAATCCGTAGTTATGACCGAAAAGCGAAGGGAATCTACATACGGAGGATTTCGTCAATTTTTCCTCAATTTAGCAAGAGTAATTCAAGCATTAACACTAGCCATCGTTCATACACTTACAGGATTCAAGGAGGGCGCTAAACCCTCAGCTCAACCTGCGAGTGCGTTATTTGGGCTTCAATTACACTTTGGACTTTTACCAGCCATATATATAGGGATTGGAGTCTTAATCTTTTGGAAGATGTATGATATAACACCAGATAAGGTTAAACAAAACAAAGCAAAATTAATTGAAATGAAATTATAAAAATTATTAATTTTATTTTTTTTATTTTATTTTTTTATCGCAAATCAGCTTCTTATTTAATTACTAACAAAACTAAATAGGTATAAAAATAGAGAGTTCGTTATAAATATAATAAGAAACTAATAAATAACAATTTTAAAATTCATCGAGATTATTTTGATAAATACAATAAATTCTGAGATTATAGATGCGTTTGATAAGCTAAGGAAAGTGTATCTATTAGAAAAATTTGAAAACCTTTATGAAAGCACCGAACATATACTAAAAAATAATCTACAAAATGAAGATTATCTAATGGATGTTAAATCAACAATAGAATTAATAATTGAGTCAAAATTTGAAAATAAAGTAAGCGAATTTGAAGAACTTTTTGATTTACCGGATCTTAAAGAAGAATTGGAGCTAACCCGTACATATTTAATAGATTTGCTAAAGGGAGATCCAGATGTTGAATGTATTAAGAGTTATATTATTTTTAATGCGTCAGCTGGACTTGTAAAATTCGGATGGAATCACTCAATCTTCAAAAAAGATATTGAGTTAGTGATTGGTTTATTTACTGCAATAACCAGCTTTAGTAAGGAAGCTATTGAAAGACAATTAAAAGGATTAAGTGTTGAGGGTATGGAATTTAAGATGATTCGCTTTAAAAATAGTGATTTAGCAGTATTATTTATTTTAAGTAGACCTCCATCGTTGATATTGATAGAAAGAATGAATCAATTTACAAATCAAATAGAAAACGAATTTGGAAGCCAATTTTTAATTATGGATCACCTCGATTTTACTCAAAACAAAGATGTTAAAGATAAAATTTACGAAATTATGGTTCAAAAATTAAAATTTGATAAAAGTTCATTAATATAGATAAAATAATGCACAAAATAGCATGAGTTTAGAATATTCTTTAAATTTATTACAGGACAAAATTAAAAATTTTCAAGATCTCGCAAAAGAGCGTATATTTAATTTAGGTAAAATTAGAGTTACACTCATTAATCCCGATAACAAAACAGAAGAAACCACTATTTCTATGGGATTTTATTATCTAAGAAATACAATTAAGGAAATGTTAAATTCTAAAATTAGATTAAAAGATTTCAATAAATTACAACAAAGTATTAAAAGAATTTTCCAAAAATTTATCGATATTAACGAATTAATTAATTTCGATAAAGGAGAAGATCTATTCAAGAAATTAAATGAAAATGATTCTATATCACCTTTTAAACTCCTTTTTTGCGATATTTTTCATGAAAGAATTAAGAGAGATGTGTTTAAAAATAAATGTAATGAACTAAAAAAAAGTGTAAATAATTTTAATAATTTTAAAGAAAATTTT
>JBHLNT010000229.1:459-6557 GCA_048941265.1 Promethearchaeota archaeon | reverse complement strand
TTTTAGTTGGTTAAGAATGGAGGATTACTATTATAAAGCAAATACTTTAGAGGAAATCAATTCGCTTGATTTGTTTGGAAAAGGACTATTATTCTTTATCTGTCTAGCTTCTTTAATTTCAACTCTACTATTCACTTTCGGCATTTATTTAATTTTTTTTAATAAACGAGTTTTGCGAACAGAATATAAGCCATATAGCTTTTTTATAGTTGGTTTAATATTCGGAGTAATTTTTGGTTTCGCACCAGGTTTTTGGTTATTATCATAAATAAATTCAACATAAGCTTAAGCATATATTGAAAAAATTGAGTAATTCCTAAATTCTTCAAATCTTAATAAGAAAATAACCAAAAACTTTGTATTTTATTCTGTAATATCAAATTTTAGTTTCCTTTTATTTATTAAAGAGACAAAATTTTATTATTACATCAAGAGAAATAAAATCTAAATATATATAAAGCATAATACTGATGATTTAACCATCCTTCTAAAACAAAAAGATTGATCGCTTTAATAAAAATTTTTATTTTTTAAAGATTATACATTAATAGCAAAAAACCAATGTGATTTTTTTGAGCGAACTAACTGATTTGGAAAAGAGCGACAGATGGACGAAAGTAAAACGAGCATTAAAAAAAGGGGCAAAAAAATTAATCCCCCTTGCCGCAGGTTGGGCGGCAGGGATATTTTTTCCTCCAGCAGGTGCTGCGCTTTATAGTTTCTTAAAAGACAAGATCGACAAATCGCCCATTCCCATTCCTATTAATGATGATAAATTGCGAGAAATTTGTACGGATACAATCCCTGAAAAATCGGTCGAATTCTTACAAAAAGCGTTGCGAGAAGCTCTACGCGAAGCTAAGGGTATTACAGTAGAACAGTTGGAAACTGTGTTAGGGACATTTTTAAGACCTTTGAATGATTCTCTTAACGATGCAATGAGCTATATAAAACAATTCCCCGAACAAATATCGTATCTTATGGAAGAGTGGAAAGCTGAGAATCAAGAACTCATTAATCATTTACACTTAGATTTGGAGGTCGGTTTTGACGAGATTAAAACCTCTTTATCGGTACAATCTAATAAAATTGATAATATGATAAAGACTTTATTAAGATTTGAGGATAAGTTAGATAAAGGTTTTGCATCGAGTGTAAAAACCGTTTTTTCAGCCGACACAATTTCAGATTTAGATCTTAGATTAACGAGCAGAGCACAAATTTCTATGGCTAATTATAGCAGTCGTTTTGACATAGATTTCGATCCTGACCTCTTTGAACCCCGTAAAGAAGCAAATGATACGTTTTTTGATTTCTTAAGAGATCTATCCTCTCCTTTCTCTTCAGGTAACTATTTGTTTCTGGTGTTAGCAGGTGCAGGAATGGGAAAGACGTGGACTTCGGCTTATTGGATTCATAATTTATCAGAACATACAATTGATTTAGAGGGCGCTGGAAATTTTATTCCCTTTCTTGTTTCACTAAAAGCGGGATTAAAAATGCAATTGCGAGGGTATTTTAACGCCCCAGACAAACATACAGCACGAATCAATTTAAGAAAGGCGAAAATCACCTCAGGACTAACGCCTATCTTATTTTTTGACGGATTAGATGAGATTAAACCTAGTGAAGCTAAAGCAACTTTAAATTTTATTTCAGAACTTGCGAACGAAGAAATCCCCGTCGTCTTAACTTGTAGGAATGTAGATTGGGTAAGGGAAGAGAAAATAATTGAATTACATTCGGAAATAAGCGATATTTGCTTCCAACATTCTGCAGGAAAAACTTTCGATATTAAAGGTGTATCGTGCTTTCCATCTCTCAATTTAGGAACATTTACTGATGATGAATTTAAAAACGCTATAAAAAGATATCAAATTCCTCTTAATACGTTTAAAAACACTCAGTTGAAAGAGATGGGTAAATATCCCATTCTTTTAAGGTTATTTTCAGAATATTACAACAAAAATAATAACTTACCTGATCCTAACAATCCGCCCGAATTTGAAGCAATATTTTTAGGAGACGAGGGAGATCCTCCTGAGACAAATGTTTTAGGGCGTTTAGGTATAATCGGACCTAAAAGAGGGTATTTAGTAAGATTAATAAAAAGATTTCTAAATCTTGGTATCCAATTAAGCGATGACGATTTAAAAGATTTAATTAATGACACTGAGAATTTTAAGACTGTAAGAAGCTCAGGTTTAATAAAAGAAGAATGGGGAAAAGTCTCGGCGTTATATTTCCTAAACGAGTTGTTTCTCCCGCAACTTGAATATATGGCAGAATTAGCAGGTTTTATTATCAAGAAGCCAGATATTTCTAAGGCAATAGAACCCTCATCACCAAAAGGAAGTATTGCTGATAGAAAAAGATACGATTATTTGGTAAATTTAGGCAAAAGTTATACTAAATCCAAAAAATATCAAGAAGCTCTAAGTAAATACCAGCAAGCTCGTAACATTAGTGAAGAATTATACGACGTTAATTTAACGATTGAAATTGATGAGTTAATAAAGCAAATGGAGGATCTAATAAAAGAAGAGCAAGAAATGATTGAAAGAGAAGAAGTAAGAAAGAAACATGAAGCCGAAGAGAAAGCCAGAAAAGAAGCAGAAGAAAAAGCAAAAAGAGAACAAGAAAAAAGACTTAAAAATGAAAACCAAAATATCTTAACTCAAGCTCAACAAAAATTTGATAATAAAAAGTGGAAAGACGCAATTGATTTATATAGTCAATCGAAACAAATCTGTTCTCAGCAAGGTTGGTCTGATGGAATTTCTTATGTCGATGAAATGATTCAAAAAGCTCATAAAAATCTAAAAATCGAAATTGAAGAAAGAAAAAAACGTGAAGCCGAAGAGAAAGCCAGAAAAGAAGCAGAAGAGAAAGCAAAAAGAGAACAAGAAAGACGACTTAAAAATGAAAACCAAAATATCTTAACTCAAGCTCAACAAAAATTTGATAATAAAAAGTGGAAAGATGCAATTGATTTATATAGTCAATCGAAACAAATCTGTTCCCAACAAGGTTGGTCTGATGGAATTGCTTATGCCGATGAAATGATTCAAAAAGCTAATAAAAATCTAAAAATCGAAATTGAAGAAAGAAAAAAACGTGAAGCCGAAGAGAAAGCCAGAAAAGAAGCAGAAGCGAAAGCAAAAAGAGAACAAGAAAGACGACTTAAAAATGAAAACCAAAATATCTTAACTCAAGCTCAACAAAAATTTGATAATAAAAAGTGGAAAGAAGCAATTGATTTATATCGTCAATCGAAGCAAATCTGTTCCCAACAAGGTTGGTCTGATGGAATTGCTTATGCCGATGAAATGATTCAAAAAGCTCATAAAAATCTAAAAATCGAGGCGATAGAAAAAGTTGCTTATTTTCCTTCACAATCGACAATAGAACAATCGGGAAATTTCATGGCACATATACGTGATGAATTGAAGATTATTGCTGCAAAAGCATCTCCCATTAAAATTGCAGAAATGGAGGAAAAAAGAAAGAAACGAGAAGCTGAAGAAAAAAAGATAAACTTCATAATGTTTAAGGGAATCCAGATCCCTCAATTTGAAGCAGAGGTTCTTCAAGAACTAGAAACGCTGACAAAGAAAGAATTTATTAAGTTAGAAAAAATTGAACGTGATACCAAAATGGGTTTTTCTGTAGAAAATCAAAATGTCATAGGAATTGGACTTAATGATTGCGGACTATCGATTCTCCCAGAGTCAATAACTAAACTTACATCACTTCAAGAACTATGGTTAAATTATAACCAATTAAAGACTTTCCCAGAATCAATATCGAATTTAAAATCACTCACAAACCTTAGATTATATAGGAATGAATTCAGAACGCTCCCAGAATCGATAGGAGAACTTTCCTCACTTCAAATATTAAATTTAGAAAGTAATCACTTATTTGCTCTCCCAGAGTCCATTGGAAATCTAAGATCTCTCCAAATACTATTGTTACATAATAACCAATTAAAGAAACTCCCAGAGTCAATAGGTCAACTTTCCTCATTAGAAAAACTAAATTTATATAATAATAAATTAACGATCCTCCCAGAATCAATAGGAAATCTAAAATCTCTTACAGATCTTAGTTTGTTTGGTAATCAATTAAGGAATCTCCCAGAGTCAATAAGTCAACTTTCCTCATTAGAAAAACTAAATTTATATAATAATAAATTTGCGACTCTTTCAGAGTCAATTGGGAACATTTCTTCACTCCAAAGGTTAGATTTACAATATAATCAATTGAAGAATCTCCCAGAGTCAATAGGCAACCTCATATCTCTCCGATACCTTAATTTAAATGGCAATAAATTAACGACTCTCCCAAATTCAATAACTAATCTGATTTCATTAGAAGAATTATATATAATTAATAATCCATTGGATCCACAAGTTGAATCCGTATTAAACAAATTAAAAGCGAACGGCGTTAGAATTAATAAGACAAAAAATAAACAAAAAATCATAAAGTTTAGGGAAGCTAATATCCCTCAATTTGAAACAAATGTTCTTGAAGAAATAGAAACGCTTACAAAGAAAGAATTTACTAAGTTCGATAAAATTGAGTGGAAAACCAAAATGGGTTTTTCTGTAGAAAATCAAAGAGTTATAGGAATTGGACTTTACGAGTGCGGACTATCAACTCTCCCAGAATCGATAGGCAAGCTCTCCTCTCTAAAAGGACTATATTTAGAGAAGAATCAGTTATTAACTCTCCCAGAATCGATAGGCAAGCTCTCCTCTCTAAAAAGACTATATTTAGATCGTAATCAGTTATCAACTCTCCCAGAGTCAATAGAAAACCTTACTTCACTCCAAGATCTGAATTTGTTTGGTAATCAGCTATCGACTCTCCCAGAGTCAATAACCAAGCTTAAATCGCTTGAATTTTTATCTTTAAGTGTTAACAAGTTATCGTCTCTTCCAGAGTCAATTGGACAACTCTCTTTACTTAAAACTTTAGATTTGGCTGATAATCAGTTAACGGCACTCCCAGAGTCATTGAGCAAGCTTACATTGCTTGAAGACCTAGAATTAGAGGAAAATCAGTTATCGACTCTCCCAGAGTCAATAGAAAACCTTAAATCACTTATTTTTCTAAGTTTAAGGTTTAACAAGTTATCTATTCTTCAAGAGTCAATGGGACAACTCTCCTCATTGAAAAGCCTATGGTTAGGTTATAATAAGTTAAGGACTCTCCCAGAATCCTTAATAAATATGAATTCATTAAAAGATTTAGATATCAAAAATAATCCTTTAAAGGGAAGAGCTAAAACCATAATAAAGCAATTAAAAAAGAAGGGCGTTAACGTTAATAAATAAAACATTTCTTCTCCTTATTATATTTTTAATGTTATAAAGTATCTTAAGTTTCAAGGCAACTTTAATTAGTTCTAGAATTAATTTTAGAATATCTTTAAAGAAAAAAAAAAGGTGTTTAATAAAAACGCAAATAGAATTTATACACATAATATTAGATGAAATAAAGCATTTGCGTGCCAAAAAAGGACTTGTCCTCGTTGTTTAGTAGTTAAAAGCAAAAGTATGATGCAAAATTGAATACTGCCTAAATTTTTCAAATCGTAATACGAAATATAAGAAAATAATTTGTATTTTATTATATTAAACGAATTTTAACCTCCATCACCATAAAAAAAAAAGAAATCAATAATCAGCTAAAAAGATATGATATTAATATTGATGAGATATTTCAATATCAAAGAAAGAGAAAAAATAGTAATTGATTTTCTAATTATTAGAAAATTTTAAAGCGACCCTGGCAGGATTCGAACCTGCGACCTTCGGATTAGAAGTCCGATGCCCTATCCTACTAGGCTACAGGGTCTCGACACTAAATAGTTTTTTTCCTTTATTATAACTTATTTATTAAAAATCTAATAATTTTGATTCTTTAAATTATTAATATTAAAGAATTAGTGCAATTATATTTTATGCAAAAATCATAGATTTTAATAATTATCTTAAATATCTTTAATGAAGTAAAGATTATCATATTCTTACAGGATAATAGATACCACCAACTTCTTAGAAATTAATAAATTGTTAATATATCAT
>JBHLNT010000229.1:0-449 GCA_048941265.1 Promethearchaeota archaeon | reverse complement strand
AATAATTTTAAGAACTACAATCTAATAACCAGCCTAAATGGTATAAAAATTAATGCTAAAATATCGCGACTTTTATCATCAGAATATTAAATACGGCTTTAATTGGAATCTAAAAAACCATAAAGAAAAACTCCATCAATTTAACTCAACTCAAGAAGAGATTAAAAAACTTGGAACCTATCTTAAAAAAGTTTACCAAGGATCAATTCCAAATGATTTATTTAATAGAAGAGATATTCCAAGAATTTCCCAATTTAAGATTAGGGGGCTTAATAACGTCTTTTTAAGAAGTTTTAGTAAGAAATTAATACGTTCAGGAAAGATCATAAGGTTTGGCTCAAATAACAAGCTACCAAACTATGCTCAAAGAGTGTATAATGCATATAATAAAAATCAATTTAATAAGAGACCAGGTCATGTTCCTATTTTAAAAAACATTTTAATAAAAG
>JBHLNT010000228.1:0-6573 GCA_048941265.1 Promethearchaeota archaeon | reverse complement strand
CTGAATCCATCAAAGAAATTAGATGTAGGATTCACCGTTAAGAATGGACTCGAGTTTTTTTCAAGAAATTCGTTTTTGGGATCTCTTTTTAACCGTTGAGAGGTTGTTGTGACATATTACTATTCATACAATTTCAATTATTTATAACAGAAATATTCTATGCTTTTATTTTATAATCTTCTTTTATATCCCTTATTCTATCTCTCAGATACGCGGCATCTTCAAACCTTAATTCTTTCGCAGCTAAAAACATTTTATTTTCGAGATATTGAATAATAACATCAGTATCTCCTTGTTCACTTAACTCCTTGACTTTATCATGGATATTTTTTTTCAGTCTTTTTGTTTCTTTTTCCTTTAATTCCTTTTCTTCTGAAAGAGATTCCAATATATTCTTTTTAATCGTTTGAGGTGTTATATCATTTTCTTCATTAAATACTATTTGTTTAGTACGTCGTCTGTTAGTCTCATCGATAGCATCCTTCATCGCAGGCGTGATTTTATCAGCATATAAAATGGCTCTACCTTCTACATTTCTAGATGCCCTTCCGATAGTCTGAATTAAGGATCTGGTATCTCTTAGAAAACCAAGTTTATCAGCATCTAAAATAGCAACTAACTGAACCTCGGGTAAGTCCAAACCCTCCCGAAGAAGATTTATTCCAACTAAAACATCATAAGTTCCATCTCTTAAGTGTCGTAAAATCTCAAATCTTTCGACAGTATCAACTTCAGAATGTAGATATGCCACTTTCAGACTCAATTCGGAATAATATTCAGCAATATCTTCTGCCATTCGTTTTGTAAGAGTTGTAATTAATATTCTACCCTTATTTTCAATTACTTTTCTAATCTCTCCGAGTAAATCGTCAATTTGATTTTTTGCAGGTCTGACCTCAACAAAAGGATCAACAAGACCCGTTGGTCTTATTATCTGTTCAGCAGATATTCCACAACTTTTTTGTAATTCATAATCTCCGGGTGTAGCACTCATAAATACGATATATTTGATTTTTTCTTCCCATTCTTCAAATTTAAGGGGTCTATTATCATAAGCGCTTGGTAATCTCCATCCATATTCTATAAGATTTTTCTTGCGTGAAATATCACCACCAATCATTCCATGGATTTGAGGGACGGTCACGTGGGACTCATCAACAACAATTAAAAAATCTTCTGGAAAATAGTCAATGAGAGTCATCGGAGGAGTTCCAGGAGGACGTCTATCTAAATGACGCGAATAATTCTCAATTCCTTTACAAAATCCCATTTCTCTCATCATTTCAAGATCGAATTTTACTCGCCGTTCTATGCGTTGAGCTTCAGCATATTTTTTTTGACTTTTAAAAAATCCTACTTGTTTTTTCATTTCTTCTTCGATTGATTCGAGCGCTTTTATTTTGTTTTCCTCTGGGATGATGAAGTGAGTAGCAGGGAAAATCCGACAATTCGGCAATTCTTTCATAACTTGATTTGAAACGGGATGTATTTCTTGAATTGCCTCTATTTCATCTCCAAACATCGAAATGCGAATACCCACATCTAAATAAGCGGGATATACATCAATAATATCTCCTTTTACCCGTACTACACCTCTTTTAAATTCAATATTTTTTCTTTCATAATTCATCCGTATTAACCCTTTTATGATATCAGAACGTTTAATAGTTTGTCCTAGTTCTAAATTTAGAGAAACTGCGACCCATTCATCTGGATTTCCAATTCCATAGATACAAGAAACCGTAGCTACAATAATTACATCTTTTCGTGTTTTTATCGCATGAGTTGATGCTAATCTTAGTTTTTCAATCTCTTCATTTACACTAAAGTCTTTCTCAATATATAATCCCGTGATTGGCATGTATGCTTCAGGTTGGTAATAATCATAGTATGAAACAAAATAATGAACTTCATTATGGGGGAATAACTCTTTAAGTTCATTATATAACTGTGCTGCCAAGGTTTTATTAGGTGCCATAATGAGAGTAGGTTTTTGAATTCTCTGAATTATATTGGCGATACTGAAAGTCTTGCCAGTCCCGGTAGCACCTAATAGAGTTTGAAACTTTTCTTTCTTTTCTAAAATATTTTTAGCAAGAATTTCTATAGCTTGTGGTTGATCTCCTCGAGGTTGATACTCGGATTTTAAATGGAATTCGGTGCTCATAAATAAGATGATTAAATTTCTTAGATAATTACTTAAAAAAAATTAATTTTGTTATTTAAACAAGTAGTCCAATTAACTTTAATGAATAATGATTTTTGATTTTTATGATAAGTGAATAAAAATAAAATTTATAAATTAAATTATTAAAAATAAAGAGAAATAGTTTGCGGGAATTTTTAAGATATTAACTAGCAGTGACGGATATTGTTTCAACATCTTCAGCACCTTGAGTCGTACGAACTAATATTTTCAACTTACTTCCAACATTAATTGTGAGTTTGGGTACATAATTTTCAAAATTGTTTAAAGTAATGGTTTTTGATCCACCAATAGCTAAATCATAAGGCGGTGTTGAAAAGTCACTTATATCTATATAAGTGCCATTGATGTAAACTGAATCGATAGTAACGCTTGTTTTTCCCTCATTATCGATTTTTAGGGTTAAAGCTCCATTATTTACAGCTTTAGATTTATCTGTGCCATCTGTATCGATTTCGATATCATAGTAATTAAGGTTCTGTGGTAGATTTTCAAGCACTTTAAATATCCTTTCATATGGAGCAGTTTTATCTGTTATGATTGTAATATTTATATCATTACTCTTATTTACTTCAAATCCTAAGTTGTTAAAATTAAATGAAATTAAAGCACATTCTTGTACACCTAAATTGTTGGAACCATAGAGATAATTGGCCAGTCCATCATTTATAATATCAATTGTCGAATTAAGATATATATGTTTTATCTCCAAATCTTCATCACCAGTATTTTTTATCAATAGAGCGCCTGTCTCATTAGCTAATATGTAAGAAGTTGCATAATTATCAATTACATTAATGGTACGTAAATCTGCGGTGTTATTTAGTACATTTATTACTCCTATGTCAGAGGCTGCAGTTGCTGATAAGTCCTCACCACTTATCGCAGTGACTGAGATGACAATTTCTTCATTAATATCAAAATCAAAATCGGAAGTATCGACTAGAATCGTATTTTCTTTGCCTGGCTGTAATGTTAAACTTCTGTCTAATGTATCCCATTTATCAATCCCAATAAAGTTTGAATCTGTGAGATTATAAATATTACCATACCTTACAGAATCTGCTTTCCCGACATATACTGAAGCTAACCCAAGCACACCAGTTCCAGTATTTTTTACGCGTATTCTCATAGTGCCATTGGGATATACATATGTGCCATCAGTCCCAAAATCCAGTGGAATATGGGTTCGATAGGTTCCAATACCTGCCGCAAGTCCCTCTGGTGATAACTTTCGATCTTGATTCAGGATTGAAAGTTCATATCCTTCAGTATTTACTGAAAATAGCATCTCGTCTGTTTCACCACTGGATGTTTTAACTCCAATTAAATGTCCCTTAACACTATCGGGTATGAAAAAATCTGCTGGGGCATCTGATAGGTGAACAAGACATTTTGTTCCTGGATTTAACACTGAAGAACCGCTTATATATTCAGTTTGATTTGGATCAATTACATTATTTTCTGAATCAAAATAATATTCATTAAGATTTTCAATCTTATTCCCTACATTTTCAACTTCCAGATACACATCACTATGCGCTCCAGTATATACGACTTTGCTATTTTCTTTATTAATCTGTATATCACCTGGTTCAGCTTTTGTTACAAAGAAGTTGGCTGTAGATTCATCGAATACATAAGGCTTTCCCTCTAATGCGGTACTTTGAGCAGTGACCGTGATATTTACAACATCATTAAACTGATAATCTCTATTAGTAATATCCACCCAGACAGGAACCTGATCGCCTGGATTCAATTTGTTAGTCGCTGATCCAATGGTAAAATTATATTTAATATTATTTATGGCTACATTATTAATAGTTAGATCTTTTATGCCAGTATTTTTCAAATTGAATGTTGCCGCATCCATATCAAAGACTTTTGCGTTTTCAATAGAAAAACTCGAATCTAAAGCAGTATAGTCGACTTTGTATAATTTCACCAAACCATGCTTTGAAAAATAGGCTTCTTTAAATATTTTAAAATTATAAGCCCCATTGTTTGGTATATGATCAGCCCAATCATTTCCGTCATCATCTTTTCTCGCATAAATACCTTGTGTTGGATTACCGCCAATCTGTGAAGCATAATACCATCGTAAATAGTCCTCATTTGGGTTCACATTACTAGGGTTTGTAGGTTCGTCATAAAACATCAATCTTACTAATTGAGAATTAAACCAAGCATCTTTATATAATCCACTTGTCTCATTTATATAATCATCTTCAATAAAAACACTACCCTCAGCCCAATTATCTTCTTCATATCCTTCATCTTTATAATATTCATAATGATCATTACAGATTCTCAACATCCATGGCCATTTGCCTTCATCCCCTCCAAATCCCGGAAGGAGAAACCCAAAATAAACTAAAACATAATCGGCCCCCAGATCACGAAGAACTTTAGCACTGTATATCTCATTTGTTTGCATGAATGCCATCCCTACTAATCCTATCCTAGGGCCATTATGAGTATTATTGTCATTTACTGTTGTTACATTCCCTACCGGGGTTAACCAATAACCATAATCCCACCAGCTTACAACCACATCAGTTCCATCGATATTATTTTTCATCCATTCCAGTGTTTCTTCCCAATCATGGTATGTCCCTCCCACAACCATTTGACTATACGAAAGCTGATTAATTGAAATATCTGTTGCATGTAAAACTTGAGCAAGGCACAAGAATCCGACCAGAAAATAAACGGCAAAAACTTCTGAATTACCAACAGATCTTTTTAATTGTCTTCTACGCTTCCTAATAGGGGTTAACCTTTTCTCCCCCACAAATGAACCGAAGATCTTTAGTACGTTTACTAATCCATAAGCACCTACTAATGCAGCGGCGGGAGCAAATAACAGTATAATACGAATCATACTTCCCGTAAAGTAAAATATAGTTAATATGAAAATGATCATTAAGATATCTGGTGTTTTTGATCTCTTGAAACAGAAAAAAATGCCGAGTGGTAAAAGTGTTAGAGGAATGAGGGTATTATAATAAAACACAGACCATGCGCTAGGCATGTGTTCGGCAACTGATGCGACTAGATGCAAATCTTCACGTGTTAATGGACTTAGGATTGACTCTAATCTTGAACTAAGTCCAAGTTGTTCAAATCTAATCCATTCTGGCTTAACCCAAACTATTATAGCAAAAATTAGAAAGATTGGAATTATTATCCACTTTATAGAGTTTAGCAGTTTATAATATATCTTTGGATACTCATTCTTTTTTGTATAAATTAAGTGAAATGCTATCAACACAATTGTTAATAAGAAAACGCCTCCCATACTAAAATCAGTGAAAAAATCATCATGTTTAAAAGAAAAATAAAGAGAAAAAATAGCAAATCCCGTTCCTTGCACACCTGCATACGCAATTAATATATTTTCATCATATTTATCCATTAGGATAATAATGAATACCACTATTGGTAAAATATAAAAAACGAATTGGTATCCCCCCCAACTTAAAGATAAATACCCCAAAAACATACCACCTATAATAGCGTATGAAAATCTACCAGTTTTTACAGTTTTTAAGAAAAATAAAAAAGTCAAAAGGGTTGCAAAAACTCCTATGGTCTCATTATCAAAAAATCCAGCCATTGTTCTTTGCATATGACCTGTGTTGAATGCCAGAAAAAATGCGGTAAATAGGCCGCAACTACGATTATATACTTCCTTGCCCAAGAAATAAGCTGCTAGAACAGTTAAACCTCCCATAAATGCAGGAAAAAAATAGCATACTTCATAGATTGTTATAGGGATTCCTAAAAATGTTAGGATTTTATAGATTACCACAGCGGTAAATGGTAATCCAGGCCGGAGGGCTGCTCTATCTTTCCCTTCTGGATACCAGCTTTTATCATCATGCCAGTGAAAATATTCATAAAGAGAGTGTTCTGAAATGTATTTGGCATTATAATATTGCATCCATGGATCAAAAGCTTTAATAAGAAGAGGACCTCTTATTATAGGTGTTAATCTTATCATTATAGCTACAATTACAACTAACGCAAGAGCCATAAAAAACAAAATATTATCTGCCTTTACAGTTATTGTGGCACGAATACGGTCTAGAAGATTTCTTATCGAAGCTCCTATATTACGCATATTTTTAAAAATATAACTTAATTTTAGAATATTCTAGTAATCTTAATAAAATTTAGATTATAAAAAAATCCTTATCATTAAAATATTTTTCTTTTAACCAAATTCTAATTAGCTCGAACTTTTTCAAAATATTGTTTATAAGCTTTTAATTTTAGTATATATTTTCCTCTAAAGTAAATTAGACTTTTTAGGAAACTTAAACTATAATTTTAATATGCTATTAATATATTTCTAGTAAAAA
>JBHLNT010000227.1:0-6668 GCA_048941265.1 Promethearchaeota archaeon | reverse complement strand
TTATCAATAATGTATTTTAAAAATAAGACTAAACTTGTGGTTTTCCCAACACCACCTTTTCCTGAAAATGCAACAATTTTATTCAAATTAAAATCAACTTAATTTAATTTCTTAATCTTATGTTAAGGAATGCTGTAAGGATTAAAAATTTAACATCCATATTTTAAAAGAGAATTATTAAATCCTATGTGAAAATAGAATTTAATCCTTAAAGAAGCTAATAATTAATAAATTATGCATTCTGTTCTTGACGATACATAGGGGTTATTTTGGAGGTAAATTCTTCAAGAGTATAATGGAATTCATCTTCGCTTGATATTTTACCCAACTCAATTAAAATTTGCCGTGCTAAAAGCCAAAAAGCTAAGCCTAATGCTTTTTTTCCCCTATTATTAGCTGGGATGGCGAGATCTATACCTGCAAGAACATCATCTGTATCAAATAAAGATACTACTGGTATACGCGCTAACTGTGCTTCTCTTAAAATAACTTTATCTGCATGGGGGTCAACAATAACGACACACGCTACGTCTTTTTGATATGTATCAATTATAGGATTTGTTAAACTTCCAGGAATAAAGCGCTCGGTAATTGCTTTACACCCAAGTGCTTCACAAAATTTTTGAACTGGTTCTTTTCCATATCTTCTAACCGAAGCGACAATTACCCGATCACTTCCTTCTTCAACATATTTGCTCAAAAATTTAGCCGCGATCTTTATACGGTCATCAGTTTGAGTAAGATCTATTACATATAATCCATAATTTGTCTGTCTATATATAAAGCGTCTCGCATCGCCAGATAAGAGTTTAGTTCCAATATGAATTCCACAGCTCAAATAAAGTTGTTTTTGTTCTTCATCTTTATCGATAATTTTTTCTTTTTCTTCTACCTTTGCTCCTAAATCCTCAGTATCAAGTAAATCGAGTTCCTCTTCTAAGTCCAAGTCTTCTTCAAAGTCTACTTCGAAATCAATATCAACTAAATCTTTGTCCTCAACTTCCACATTATCTGGTTTTTCAATTTTTTTCTTCTTCTTAGCCAATCTACTTCATTCCACAATAATTCTGATAGAAAGAAAAAATTCAGCATAATTTTAATATTTTATTAAAGGAACTTTTTACAGCTTACATTGATTTAATTTGAAAAGTTTTAAATAATCATAGGTCTGAGTTTTAGTATATGATGGAAGAAAATAATGAACATACAGTTATTAGATCAAAAGCATCTTTCAGATATTTAATTTTTATACTTATTCTTATAGATTTTTATTATTAAATAATATAATAATTTTACATTAAGGTTTAGGTTTCTCATTTATAATTTTTAGTGAGTTATTATTGATTAACGAGCCATTAGTTGCGAGATTTATTAAAGAAACGAAAGGAATAGATTTAAGCGAAATTAAATAATTTGATAAATAAATAAAAATTTTATAGAAATTTTTAATAGATTGAGTACTAACATTATTTATAAAAACTTTTTAATTATTTAATGTAAAAAAGATAGATTTATAGATATATTTATTCTAATATCGGATGGTGGTTTTATGTGACAAATGCTAGATTTATAATTTCGGTAATCGTAGGAATTTCTCTAAGTTTTGTCTCTGTAGCTTTATTTACTATGTGGGAGAGTCTATATCAACTTAATAGTATTTTTAAATCAAGTTTTTTAAGAGGATTAGCAATGCTTTTAGGGACTAACTTTAGTTTTAATATTATTGCATTTGTAACAAAGGGACAATGGGCTATTACTTATTTTTTCGCACCAGCTTTATTAGGTTGGATATTTGTAGGCTATATTACTGGTACAATTGCGAAAGGATCAAGAAATGGTGTAATTTCCGGTTTATTAGCCTGGGTGATTGTACTGCTTATCTGGATACTGATCTCTATTATTGCAGGAGAAGATTTGATGGCTTTTTTTCAAGGAAACCAATTATTCATGACCTTAGGAGGTATTGGGGGATCTTGTCTCGGAGTTTCTTTAAGCAGTGCTGTAGGAGGATTTATATCCGGACCACAAGAAGAGTACTAAGGTTTACATCAGAGTCATTTTTTAATTTCTTTATTTTTTGTTCCCTTATATAAAAATGCTTATTTATACAATATCATATATCGACAGTTTGCTCCATTTTAAGAAAAATACTATTAAGGATTTAATAATTTGAGGGTAAAACAATAAAATAATTAATAGTAAATTATTTTTTTTAATAGCTAAAACTTAAACTTAATATTTAATTTATAGATTATAATGGTAAAGGTAAAAGAAGAAGATTTATCCCTAATTTTACCGGATCGGGAGTTTGCTTTAGATTTATTAAGAAGACTAAAGGTTCCTTATTCAGTTCGCCGTCATTCTATTAAAGTGGCAGAGAAAGCTTTAGAGATAGCGAGTAAAATAAAAAAAGCCAAAGTTAATATCAATTTAGTTGAAGTTGGAGCTTTATTGCATGATATTGGTAGATCGAAGACTCACGGTTTTAATCATGCCCTAATAGGGGGGAAGATTCTAAGAGCAAGAGGATTTCCAGAGGAATTAGCTAGGATTTGTGAAACCCATATTTTAGGGGGATTGGATAAAGAGGATGCTCAATTTGTTGGTTTACCAACTAAAGATTATATTCCAATAACTTTAGAAGAAAAGATTATATGTTTAGCTGATAAACTTTTAGCTGGAAGACGACCAGTTAGCTTAAAAGACAGGTTTGATATATGGTTTAAAAAATATGGAAGAACCAAAATTTTAATGAAAGCGAACAAAAGAGTTGAGAAAATCCAAAAAGAAATAGAAAATTTAATGTAGCAAATTTAAATTTCTAGTTTTTTCTTTAATTGATTTAAAATTCCACCTTCTTCTAAGATTTTGGTTAAAAATTTCGGTAATTTTTCAAATTCAAGTTTAATATGCTTAGTTTTGTTAAATATCAACCCTTCATTGAGGGTAATTTCTAAATTATCTCCTTTTGAAAATGTTTTTTTATTCCAATTTAGAGTAATACCTGGAATACCAAGATTTATTAGGTTTCTAAAATAAATTCTGGCAAAAGATTTAGCGATAATCGCTTTTATTCCAAGCACTTTGAATACATTTACAGCTTCTTCGCGTGAACTGCCAGTTCCAAAATTATGACCAGCAACAATAATGTTTCCTTGGTCAATATTTTTCGCGAAATTAGGATCAATAAATTCTAAAGTACACATGGCCATTTCATGGGCATCTCTCATTGTTAGAGTATGACTTGGGACAATATCATCTGTGTTAATATCATTACCTAAAATATAAGCAATACCCTCGATTCTTTCTGACATTCACAACACCTCCCGTGGATCTGATATTTTACCTTTTAAGGCGGAATATGCGACCGTAGCAGGGGAGGCTAAATAAACTAGGGATGTGGGATGGCCCATTCTTCCTTTAAAATTACGATTAGTAGTACTAATGCATACTTCTTCGGGACCTAATACTCCCAAATGACCTCCTATGCAAGGCCCGCATGTGCAATTTCCCACAACTGCCCCTGCATCTATAAAAATCTCAATAAGTCCTTCTGTTAAGGCTTCCTTATATATCTCTTTTGAAGCAGGAATAATTATTAATCTTGTATTGGGATCAACGAAATTTCCTTTAAGAATCTTAGCCGCTATACGTAAATCCTCCATCCTTCCATTAGTGCAGCTTCCTAAAAATGCTTGATCTATTTCAATTCCTTCTACTTCCTCAATTGTTGCTAGATTTCCCGGATCAGATGGTTTTGCCACTACAGGTATGATTTCAGACAGATCATATTCAAAGATTTTCTCATAAACGGAGTCATTATCGGGAAAAATTAATTTATAGGATTCTTTAGTTCGATTTGCTAACCATGATTCCAACTTCTTATCGGGTAAAAAAATTCCACACTTTGCTCCAGCTTCAACGACCATATTTGAAATTGTCATTCTTCCATCTATTGATAGAGTTTTAGCCCCTTGACCATGAAATTCTAAAGATTTATAGATGGCTCCTTTAGTTGAAATATTTCCTATTAAGGTTAATATAAAATCTTTTGACATCACTCCTTTATTGAAATCTCCGGATATAATTATTTTGAATGACTCTGGAACTCTAAACCAGAGTTTACCAGTAGCAAAAACTATAGAAACATCTGTTGCGCCTATCCCTGTAGCCAAACAATTAAATGCACCATAGGTCGTAGTATGACTATCAGAACCAACAATTAACATTCCAGGTCGGGAAAAACCCATTTCAGGTAAGACTTGATGGCATATCCCTCGATCGAGTTGATAGCCAAAATTATGAATAAATTTGTACTTCTCAGCAAATTTTCGACAATCTTGATGCATTTGAGCTGCAGAAATTGTAGGTGCGGGAACCCAGTGGTCCAATATGAAAAATATTTTATTAGGATCCCATACATAATCAATTCCGAGTTTTTCATATTCTTTATGAATCCTTCCACCTAATTGCTCGTGAACCATTATTAAATCTATTTCACACTCGATAAACTGTCCGGGTGAAACATTTTTAAGGTTTGAATGATCAATGAAAATTTTTTCTGCGATTGTATGACCCATGCTTTACATCTCATTCTTTAATATTTATATTAAAAACTATAATCATTATCGATCGACAAAATTACTTTATAAGCGATAATACATGCCTCTAATAAAATTTGGGGATCTACTTTATCAGGAGTATCATCTTTATTATGAGTTTTTCTCGCTGCTGCGGTTGTAACAACATCTATAGCCTCAAATCCTCTCAGGTGAAAAGGAACGGTATCCGTATGTGCACCAGTGGTTAGGTGAAACCCAGAAATTGTTATATTTTCTTCACTTGCAGCTTTTTCTAAATAACTACTTAAAATAGGAGCTATTGGTTTTCTAGGATATACACCATAAGATCTCATATATTCAATTCTATTTTTCTTATGTCCTGCTAAAGATACCATATCAAAATTTAGCTGGTATACTTTTTCCTTAATAAAATGATGCTCATGATTATTAACAAATATTCTGGAACCCATTGTTCCTAATTCTTCGGCAGAAAACTGACAAAACCAGAGATTATAATTATTTAGCTTGTGTTCTTTAAAATATGAACTCAATTCAAAAACAATTGCCATTCCAGAGGCATTATCTAGAGCCCCGGGTGATTTATTATGGGTATTGAGAAACATCAACAAGAGATTGGAAAAAGAAACTAAACAAGTTAGTATCCAGAGAGATAGATTTAATAATAGATATGTGATCTCAATGTAAGGTATTTGTTCTAAAAAGAAAGGATTAAAAATTCTTAGCAATTGAAAAACAGCTAAACTTATATATATTACGCCTAATAATACCCCGCCATTTAACCAGATTCTATAAGCTAATATTCTCCAAATTGTTTTAAATGTTTGTGATTTTGAATCAATATGAGCTGAAAGTAATATATTTCCAGCATCTTTTTCAGGAAGAGATTGAGCAGGAACTTTAACAAATACATTCGTCGCTTTAAGATTTGTACCATAGTATTTTCCCCAAAACCCAGGCGTTTCAGGGTGTTTCAAACCTCTTAATATAAAGAAGACCATGAGACCCATACCGAAGATTAAACCAAAAGCAATAAATGGATTAATATAGATAAATAATACAAGAATTAACAAAAAGGTTAGACTCACCATCATAATTAATTTAACTAGAGTTGTGGAATAAAAGTCAGAAAATTCAAAAGGTTCCGATTCGATTTGATTATCATTAAATCCTATTTCCTTAAAAGTATTTATGGTCTTTTCTACAGCTTTTTGTTCTCCTTCTGTTCCAGCTAAGCGTGGGAAGCTAAAGCTTTTAACGTAATTAAACAAACGTTCCTTATTAAAAAAATTTAATTTAGATGATATTTTTTTTGCCTCTTTGATGCTATATTTAATTATTTTATCAGTAATTAATCCATAAATTTAATATAAGAATACAAATTAATTTTTTATTCTTTTAATTTATCAATAACAATTTTTTGAATTTTTTCTTGGACAATTTCTATTATATCATCTGAGTTAATTACATGATATCCTTTTTGTTCTGCTCTTTTAAGGTAAAGTTCCCTAACCTTATCTAAAAAAATAGTATCTTCAAATTTTTCAAGATCTTCTTGAGTTTTCCTCGCCAGTGAAATTTTAGGATTAATATCTAAAATTATAGTTAAATCTGGTTCACCAGCAAATTTATTTATTTCTTTTACCCATTCAATTGAAATCTCATCGGATTGGAGTGATTGATATACTATAGAACTTTCAATATAGCGATCTGAAATAACAATATGACCTTCATCCAGTTTTCTCTTAATTTCATTATAATAATGGAGACTTCTATCTGCTGCAAATAGAAGAGTATCAGTGGAAGCGGGAATGTCTTTATTTCTCAGAAATTTCCTTAATATTTCCCCTATCTCACTATCTGAGGGTTCTTGAGTTAAATAAACCAAAAATCCCATTCCTTCTAAAAATCCAGTAAGTAGACTACAATGCGTAGTGGTGCCAGCACCATCAATTCCATCTATCACAATAAAATATGATGTCTTCTTCAAAATAATTCAAAATTAATCGTATTACAATAAAAGTTAATTTAATGAAATTATAGTCCCTTTTAAGATATATTACTTTTTATAGTAAATAAAGATGCTTT
>JBHLNT010000002.1:84096-99489 GCA_048941265.1 Promethearchaeota archaeon | reverse complement strand
TAGGACTGAAAGAAATTGTAGATAAACAATAAAGAAATTTCCCTTTCATTTAACCTTCTTCTTCAACTACAGGAATTTTAGCAAATTCAAATGCATAATAAGAACTTGCTCTTTTAACAGGATTTATCTTTTTCTGGTAATCTTTTCTTACATCCTTAGATTTTTCCAATCCTTCTTCAGAAAAATTCATGTCATACTCATCATCGGGTTGGAAATTAATTAGTTTATATATGAAAGCCTCAACAAATTTCTTCGGACCAAATTTATCAGAAAATAAAATATAACCTTCCTCATCTATGAATTTTGGAAAAAATCCTAAATGTTCGCAAAGATCTAACTTATAGCTTATATCATCTAACTTTCCTTGTACTCTTGCTATATCATTAATTGATTCAGCTAATTTTATACCTTGCCTGATTTGCTCTTCTTCTCCGAAATTTTTTAAATAATTTTTAAATGTTTTTCGTTTGATAATGACCAAATTACGGTCATCGAGAGATCTAATTGACCCATTGTTAATTGATATGTATTTTATCATCTCTAAATAGTTTCTAATAAGCATAGCCTTTGTAGTACCTTTTCTTTCTTTTACTTTTTCTAATAATTCATCAATTTCCTTATTTATTCTTACGGTTAAAACATTAGCTTCTTCTCTTTTTACCAAGAATTTAACACCCTAATAATTTTGAAATAATTATTTACTTAAATTAATAAATACCATCAAAAACATTTAATTTTCGAAATATTATTGCTACATTTTCGATAGTAATATTTGTATATTTTTTTTCTATATAAATATAATAATTACAAAAAAATTTAAATGATATTATTTTCTAAAAATGACGAAATTACAAAAATTTTTAAGATTAATTATTAAAGATAAATTAGATATATTAATCATTCGGACTGTATAGTCTTAAAATAAAAAAGGACAAATACTAAATCCCAGTTTATTAATAGATAGATATTTTTCGATTCTATCATTATACTTTAGTAGAACTAAATTACACTAAAATCTGCTATTAACTATAAATAAATATTAAATTTTTTTTAATTTTTATTTGATTGAATCATGTATTTCTACAGCAATTGAAAAGCAGCAGATTTCTTTAGTTTAAAAAGATATTATTTAATTAAAAGTTCATTTATTTAATTTAAAGACATTTTCTAAAATTATTAATTTAAGTCCTAATAAAATGGCATTAGAACGCTTTTAAGTCTATTTCTAAAATACGAGAAGACGGTTAAATCATGGAGAATTTAACAAGGGAAAATGCTATCTTAATAATATAATTGAATACATTAGTATCAAAAAAACACAAAGATTACTTTTGAATAGATAAATCAATATTTTATATGATAATTTCCATTACTATCTTGAAGATAAAAACTATATTAAAGTATGAGTTGAGAACAAAACTAATGGAATTAACTCAAAACGAAGTATTGGAAGTAAGTTTGGTAGGGAAAGAGGAATCTATCACAATCGAATCTGATGATCAAATAGAAGAGATTGTAAAAGCACTTTCAAGCAATACTAGGCGAAAAATTTTACGTTATATTCAGAATGAACCTGCGGATGTCTCTAAGATCGCTTCAGACTTAGAGATGACTGAAGCAAATATTTCCGCTCAAATAAAAAAATTAGAAAAAGCAGGTCTTATCACTTGTGAGTATAGCTCCGGAGCCCATGGGGTCAGAAAAATCAGTAAATTAAGATATGACAAGTTAATGATTAGTTTTTAGTTTCTTTTTTGAAATACTTAAATATCTTTACTCATTTTTGTTTAAACAATTCTTATTAGCAATTTATTTTATCCTTGAAAATAGAATTATACATTATTTGTTTCAGATTTACATACACTTTGATTTAAAATTCATTTCTGCTTTAAACTACTCATTATATTTATATTAAGAAGATATATATTAAAAAGAAAACCGATGCAATATCCTAAATTACGTAAGTTAAAATAATTTCAATCATTATAGTTATTTATTTCTGATAACAGAGAAAGCTTTACTATGAAAGATGATGTATCTCTTGATATACCGGGTCGCATCTGTCTCATGGGAGATAAAGTAGACCTTTTAGGTAAACCAGTAATAGCTATGGCAATTAATTTAATGATGAAAATAAACCTTAAAGTTACTGATGATAATAAAATCACTTTTTACAGTCATGATACAAAGGAGCGAACAGCATTTAATTTAGGAAACATTGCTCCTAAAGATATTGATTTAGCATATTGGAGCGTACTTTATGAGCGTTTAAAGGATAGAATTAATCAAGGATTCTGTCTGGAAGTATATTCAGAGATTCCAATTGGATGTGGATTATCTACTTCAGCAGCAATCTCTGTTGGTTTTTTGAAAGCTGTAAATGATGCGTTTGATTTGAATCTTAAGATACGTGAAATTGCCGAATTAGCATATCTAGGGGAGAATAATGATTTAGGAATCCAATGCGGCAGGATGGATCAATATAGCATAGCTTATGGAGGTGTGACTTTTATTCATACGGATGAAAATCCTCGGGTAGAAATGTTAGATATTAAAGAGCTCCCTATCGTAGTTGGTGATTCTATGGAAGAAAGAAAGGCTAGTTTTGTTTTAAATAGAGTTAAAAAGCAAATCCAAGAAAAGGATAAATCTACTTTAGATGCCTTTAAGGTTATTGAAACTTGTGTGTATCAAGCAAAAGAAGCTCTGTTAAAAGCTGACTATAAAAAATTAGGAGATTTGATGGATACTCAACAGCAGCAAGAAAAAATCTTAAAAGCGGAGAGTAAAAAGATTCTTCAATTATGTGTAGCAGCGAAAGATGCAGGAGCATTAGGTGCTAAACAAATGGGAGCAGGAGGTGGAGGTTGTATGCTAGCTATTTGTCCCGGAAAACAACAAGAAGTTGCCAAAGCAATTGAAAAAGCCGGGGGAAGGTCTTGGATATTTGATATTTTTAATTATTAGAGAATTAATTCATCTATATATTTTTGAAATATCTGAAATAAAGGAGTTAAACTTACGTGAAAGCTATCGTTTTGTGTGCAGGCTACGGAAAGCGTTTGAGGCCACATACCATTATGTATCAAAAAGCGATGATTCCACTTCATGGAAAACCATTACTAGAATATATAATCAATGGGATAAAAAGTGCCGAATTTAATGATTTTATAATAGTGGTGGGTTATCAAAAGGAACAAATTGTTGATTATTTTCAAGATGGTCGAAAATTGGGAATTAAGATAAAATATATTGAACAGGAACTTTTGAATGGAACAGGTGGAGCCTTATTATTATGTGAAAATTTAATAGAAGACCAGCATTTTTTTTTAACGTGGGGAGATACTTTAGTTTGTTATAAGATTTATAAGGAGGTTCATGATGTCTTTAAGAATGAACATCCAGATTTTATATTGGTAACTAATTATGTGGATGACCCTTATAAAGGTGCTGCAATTTATTGTGAAGGGAACTATTGTTTGGATATTATCGAGAAACCACCTAAAGGAACTAGTTATACAAATCTAAACAATGCGGGAGTGTTCATTCTTTCTAAAGAAATTTTTAAAGTGCTTAAGACTCAGGAACCCTCACAAAGAGGTGAAATCGAGGTTCCTGTAGCGATTCGTTATGGTTTAAAAAATAGAAATTGGAGAATCAGAATTGTCAGAGTAGGAGAAAATGATTTTTTTGGAGATTGTGGTGATAGAAATGAATATGAGAAGCTAACATCTGATACGAACTGGCTAAATCTTTTATAAACATTTTAGATAGGATTTCATGAAGTATCTTTCAATAGCACAATAGTCAAATTTTTGTTTACTTGTTAAATCAGGACAATTATTAAAAATTGATCGTACTCGGTTAAGCATTAATAAATACTTATCTTTTTGGTTTCCAAACTTATAAGAAAGAAGTTTTTCAAATTTTTCTTCAATATTACTAAAATCAAATCCATTATTTCCTGAAAAAAGGATGTCAGCGAATTTTTCTTCTGGTTCTTTTAAGGAAAACACGATTAAATTTGAGAGATTTTGAAAGGCATCTTGACAACCCTTTTGTTTGAATAACATGGAAACAAGTTCAGAAATAAACTGAAACTTACATTTTTGACCCTCCTTTTTATCAAAATTGGATAGGACATTAATCGACAGGTCAATTTTCGGAAAATTTTGGTAATTAGGTTTTACTACTCCTGAACTCATTTAATTTATCAAATCTTTTTTAAATATAAGGTAGGTTAAGAGTATAAGTATATATATAGAAGGACAGAAGTAGTTTACTGGAGATTTAATATAACAAGTGTTAAAATTTTAAAATTTAGAGAGGGGTACTAAAAGATCGATCTTTAAAATAAATCTATTTTTCTCTAGTCAAAATTTATTAGGGTTCTTAACCTTGTTTACCTGGAAATGAAAGAATACATTCTAATGGAGTAATGATCTGAGATTTTTTAAGATTCATCAATTTACTTTGATTTTTATAATGTTTCATTATTGATTTTAATTCTTCAGAGATGATTGAACCAGAAATCCCTTGAGTGTGAAGCATTTTATAACCACTTCTTATAACAGTTTTTGCAAATGTAGACAAATTTCGACTCATCCAATTGAAGTTTCCTAGTGGATTAAAATATCTTTTTGCCATAGTTTTTAAATAATCTCCATCTAGATAATAAGCGCCGTAAGCTTCACCTACTAATCGATAAATTTCTTTATTGGTTAATTGATCGGTGCTCATCATTGAATGGAATAAGTTATAGTGCTTATAATTCCGACTAGTTATCAACCCTTTTTCATCCATTTCTCGGTAGAAAGGTGTTCCTGGAAATGCTGTGATAGGAGTGAATTGAACTACCTCCATTTTAAGTGATTTAGCGTATTGTATTGTTTGACGAACCATAGTTTTCGTTTCTCCAGGAAATCCAATAATTACACCTCCAAATATTGAAATACCGCGATCGTGTAGCATTGAAACTACTTTTTGAGTCATCAAGGGAGTAGTATTTTTTTTATTCATCGCATCAAGACTTTGTTGATGAACGGTTTCAATACCTAGAAAAACCATTCTCATACCTGCTTTATGCATAAGGTCGACTAACCATGGATTTCTATATAAGGTATCTACCCTCGACTGACAGCTAAAATACATTTTGTTTGGCACTCCTGCCTTAATTATCGTTTCTAAGATCTTTTTTGTACGTTTTACTTGTATAGTAAAATTATCTTCGCAAAAGAATATAAAATCGTTATGCCAGTCAATATCATAAATTTCTTGCATAATTCTTTTTACACTTTTACTCCGATAGACGATGTTTTGAGTGGGATCCTTCCACATTTTAATTATGCAACAAAATTTACATGAATGAGGACATCCTCGTGAGGATTCTAATTGAGAAACTCTAGTTCCTAAATATACATATTTCTTATCTTCTAAAAGATCGCGTCTTGGCATTGGAAAATTATCTAAATTTGGTTCCAATTGGCGATCATTATTATGAATTACTCTACCATCTTTATTTTTATATGAGATTCCATCTATATCTTTTATTGAAACATTTTGTTTGTTTCCATCAATATAATCTATAATCTCCCGAAATGTATGTTCTCCTTCTCCCCTGATAGTATAATCAACTGCAGAATGATTTGCAACATATTCAGGATCTAGGGTTGGATGATACCCACCCATAATTGTTGTACATCCTTGTTTCTTAGCCATCTCTGCTACTTCAAATGCATGGGATATCTGTGGAGTCATGCTTGTTATAGCAACTACGTCATGGCGATTCAATTCTCTAAGGAATTTTGTTTCATGGTATTTATGCACCTTGAAATCAAATAAGTTCGCATCATGTTCGGGAACCATTGCTGCGATTGAAATAAGGCTCAGAGGAGGACCTTTAATAATGTAATCTAATCCCGCTTCAAGTCGAGAGGGATTTATATATAAAATCTTCATAATTTAGCAATTTCAATTAATAATTCATTTTTAATATAATCTTCTAATACAGAATTAAGGTCTGTATAGGAATAATAATACAAAAAATCAATCCATAAATAACATTATTATTTTATGCCTTTTATATTAATTGGATATAAAAACAAAGTAACAAGAGTAAATGATGAAACAAAATTCCCATAAAATTATCTCATAAAAATTTATGTGAAGTAAGAAATTAGTGTGTTTTTAATTTCTTCAAAGTGTCCTAAATGCACCTTTAAGAGCTTATTCAAAGATTCTTGAAGACCTATTTTTTTAATGCTTTCTGTAATCTTAAAGTAAGGAGATTCTTTTAATTTGGTAATTAATACTTTATTCGTTTCTATATTTTCGAAGAGATAATAAATTGTCTCAACTTCTTTTATTCCACTCAATTCTTGAATGATTGTTAATAACATCGTATCAAATGTTATTCTCAATATAATCTCTTTATCAAAATCGGATTTTATGGGAAATAAATATTCTTTTAAACGTGAAATAGATTCTTTAAATAATTTTATGGAATCTTTTGCAAGTTCATTTATTTTTTCATTATAAGCAGGATTTTCCGAAGCTTTCAGACATAGTGCAGATAAAGTTTGATATTCAGCAACAAAATGAAAAAATCTCGCCTTAACGTTAAGTATTGTTTCTTTAGATGCCTGTTCATCTATTGCATTGCTTAAATTTTCGAGAGCTTTTCTAAAATAAGTCGCAATATCGAAGAATTTGTTAGCTGATGCTTCAAATTCTTTATTCTTTATTAGATGATAAGCACGTTTTTCTTCTTGTTCGTATAACTCATCGAACTTATTAATTTTCATTATCGCTTTAAGAATTAGACGTTTTCCGTAATCTTTTCTTATTGGAGAACGTTCAAATGCCTGTCCTGCTTTTAATAGAAGATGACAAGATTGAGTATCATATTCTTCGGGATCCGTTTTGATTAAATAATAGGAGGCTTTTTCCCAGCTTTCTCCAGCAGATTCCCAATCATTCATTTGATATGATATATTTCCTAATTCTATCAGTAATCTCGCGGAGATCTCAAATAATTGTAAATCCTCAGTTTTTCTGATGATTGAATTAAGTCGATATATTGCTACGATGTGATTTTTAAATTGTGAAATAATTTCAATTATTCGTATAAAAAGTCTATCTAATTCTATATAACTTCCAAAATCTAGATAAATTTGAGCTGCTTTTTCGTAATAGCTTATTGCTTCCTCCCCTTTCCCTTTATTAGCCAATATTTCAGCTTGATCAATTAATTGTATAGCTTCAAGTTCCATCTGATCTTTATCTTGATTGTTGATCATAAAAATCTCATTTAAAATTTATCGATTTTGTTTCAAATATTTAATAATACGCGAGTTTAAAAACTTTAGTTTTATTTAAATTAAATAAGCATAACTAATCGTTTTATCTAAAAAACTATTTGTCTAACTCTTACTGAAAAAGTTTGATGTGATGCTCTTTTATGATGTTTTTAAACTCTACTGCTTGAGAAGCTGAAGCAAAACATTCCTTAGCATCTTCAATAGCACCATAAAAAATAAAATTCGAATACCATGATGCAATAAACATTATGGATGCTCTTCTATAGCGTGTGTGAAATTTAAGATTTAATCGTGGAGACGAAAATTTAAACAAATAAAGATTTGGAGCTGTCCCTACAGGTATTTTTAAAGACTCACTAATTAATCGTTGTGTTTCTAAAATATGGGCTAAACTTTCCATTGTAATTACTCCCCCATCAATCCATACTTTATTGACACCTAATCTCTTTAAGCCATCAAGTAAACTTTCATTGTTGGGTTGATTTTTTTGAATAATATAATTATATCTTTGTGTAGAAGTCATACTTTCAGAGCCAATTATCAAAATGACTATGGAATCAATTTTATATTTTTGAATAACTTCTACTTCTTTTTTATTTTTAAGATTTGAAATAGTGTTGTAAATATATTCATTAGGTCCAATTCCTCTTTCTTTTAAATACTCAATACCTGCAAGTCTCGCATCAAAAGTACCTCCTAACACAAAAGGAGGTCCAAAATTGTCTATGTAAAATTCCAAGTATTTTATCATGGCATCAGGAGTGTCTGCGTTTAATTCTATTAAATCTGGAATCTTATATTGCTTAGCTAATGCTTTATGGTTACTTATTCTTTTTTTTGCCTTTTCAACGTCAAAAATCTCAGGATTTTTTCGGTCTATAATAGTTTGCCCTTGGTAAAAGATTGTCCCGATAAGTACAGGGGGCAAATCAAAATTTCCTCTTCCCAATTTTATATCTCCATAAATATAGTATGTGTTTTCTGACATTTTTTCTCAAATTTTTAGTTTAATTATCTGATAAAAGATATTTAGTTTTTTAAAATTTGCATTAATAGATAAAAAAAGGTACTTTCTCATTTATATTTAAATTTAATATAAGTGCAGTTTAGAAAAACAATTTTTGCACATTGAATTATCAAGTTCTTTAAAACAAGGCTCATGATAGATTTCGTTACAAATAGGGCATCTTACGACCTTTTGGTCTTCTTCAAATATTAAATGACAGACCGGACATGATTTATAAAGAGCCTCTTCGCCTAGATTAGAAATATTTATCAAATCAGCGGGAACTATCTCAGATTTTCCAATCCCGATTTGTTTTTGAGAACTGTTACCTGTTAATATTTTTAATTTTTGGATTTGAGTTACTTCAGAAGGAATTTTTAGCAAATAAAAGCAATGAGGACATCTACAGGTACCAGATTCGCTTAAAATTTGATCTGTTTGAGAGGCGGCCCATGATGCTAAACAATGTACATGATAAGGTGTTTGGCAATTAGGACAATATCTACCTGTGAGATAAAAAGAGCCTTTGGTGTAAGGATTATTTTCAGAGAAACATATTGTACATTTTTGATAATCAGCTTCACCCCTTAATTGTTTTATTCTTGTTTCTTGACTTTTTGTGAGGTCTTGAACCCTTAAAAGATTCGCTGCGATTTTTCTCAGAAATTCTGGTTTTTCAATTAATTTTTCTGACTTTAAACTCGGAACTTTAAAATTGTCATCAGCTAATCTACGAGCGGAGTCTAGTAATGACTCTGGAGAATTACTATAATAATAATTCCCTCCAGTCAGATCGCTCAATCTTTTTAATATGTTAAGCTGAGACATTTCACCGATTCTAAATGAGTCAATTTTTATGCTTAAACCTTGCGCGAGGTGGGCCATTTTTACTGGATCTATGGCAGATTGAGAATAATTTCCATCTGAGACTACGAGTATTCGAGGTGTTTTTGCCATAATTTTACGTAATTCTTCAATCACTAGTTTAATTGACAGTGCTAATGCATCGCCTAGAGCAGATTTACCACCTAAATTGAGGTTTTCTAAAGATTCATAGAGTTCTGCCTCTAAATTTGAGAATTCAGTTAATTTCTCTGCGTTATCTGAAAAACTGACAATCGAGAATGCACTGGAATTGTCTAAACTTAATCTCTCATTAATTAATTTTTTAGTGGCATTTATACTACATATTAATCTATTAGGTTTGTAATCCGTTCTAAACATTGATCTTGAAGTATCTATGCAAATGACAATATTTTCAGGGCGTCTTTCTGACAAATAAATTACCATAGCCAGTTTATTCTTAATTGTTATATCGAATTTCTATTATAAATAACTATCTTTTTACTTAAAGATAAAGATTTATATTAATCATTTTAGTGAAACAAGTAAAAAGTAGCTCATTATTGAATTATAATCCTTTTTTCAGAAAACAGTAAATGATCAAAATTATTTTCAAATGGAATTATTTAAAAATTAATGCAATTATTATCTAGTTAAATTAGAAAATAAAAGATTTTTTTAAACAAAATTACTAACTTAAACTTATACGAAAGAAAAAAGAAATTTTACCCGATGTACTATGTCTGAAATTAATAAAGATCAAAAAATTAAAGATTTTTTTAAGAGTAATGTAATTATTAATGAACTTGAAGAAGTATTAGGATTTCGTCCAGACACTCTCATTGGTATTGATAATGTAAGTGCCGAAGCACTTAAAGAACATAGGATTAATAATATTCAGGATCTAGCGAATCTGAATGTTGAGAGTCCACCAGAGATAAGAACTATTCCAGAGCCAATAGTTACTAAATGGATTAAAATTGCCCAGGTTCTTGAAAAAGCAGTAACAGCACAGCTAAAAGCTCAAAAGAAACTCCTTATGATTGGACTTGATAATGGGGGTAAAACTTCCATACTCGCAGTCTTAGAAGATAAATTTTCAATTATTAAAGATTTGATGCCTACTCGTGGAGTTCAGCGTGAAAAATTAGATTTCTTTGGGTATCCTATTATTTCCTGGGATTTAGGTGGACAGGTCCAATATCGTGAAAAAATGTATTTTACTAAACCTGAAATATATTTTGGTGAAGTAGATTTAGTTTTATATGTAATAGATTCACAAGATTCAGATAGATTCTCAGAATCAGCTAATTATTTTAAGCAAGTCCTGAAAGTTTTAGATGAATTAAAAGAATATCCACCTATAGCAATAGTTCTTCATAAAAGCGATCAAGATATTCGAAGAACTCTTCAATGGCAAAAAAATGTTGATACCGTTAAGAGTAAATTTAACGCCGTTCAAGAGGAATTTAATAAATTTAAAATTGATTATTATGATACCTCAATTTTTCAAAGAGAGACCATAATGCAAATGTTCAGTGCTGCTCTTATGAAGGTTTCTGAGACTTCTGAAATAGTAGAACATATTCTTGAAGATTTCTGCACTCAAATTGGAGGAAGAGCGATTAGCATTATTTCAATGGATGGCTTAATCTTTGGAAGTTTTACCAAAAATACTACAGATGAAAGTTTGATCAACAACACTGCTTTATTACTGCAAACCCTTTCCAATTTTCATCATTCAACTGGGTTAATCCGGGAAAGAACAATAGTCCTTGAACTTCCATTAAATGGTATTGCGATAAGGGGAGAGAAATTGTTTGAGTACTCTGATTTACAAATTCCCGTATATCTATGGCTTCTTTCAGAGAAACCAGAATTACTTGATACTAAACTGGAGTATTTTAGAGAACAATTACTACCATTAATAAATATGTTCGTATAAATATTTCTTTTAATTTCTCTTTTTTATAGGTTATTTTAAAATTTAACGGGATCATTTGATTCTATTTTAATTCTCTAGTTATAGACAATAAACTTTCGCTACATTTATCCATCATTTCAATGGCTTGGTTTAATTTTTCAACTATCGAATCTAATCCTTTTTCTTGTGCTATTTCCCTCCACTTCAAAAAATTCTCTTTATGAGAATTATTATGATTTGCCCAGTGTTCACATAATTTTGATAATTTTAACAACTGTTTATCCATGTTTCATCAGATTTTTGATAACTTAATATAAATTATAATGAATCTGTGAATAATTAGTTTTTTAAATATTTATGATCTAATTATTATATTAATTAAAAATCCAATAAATTCCAAAATTATTCATAGGAAAATAAGGATTCATGATAGATTTTAAGGATAAAGTAGCCGTTATCACAGGCGCTGCGAGTGGTATAGGACGTGGTATAGCTGAAAAATGTGCAAAAGAGGGCATGAGAATTGTTGTCTCTGATATAGAAGAAAAATCATTATCTCAGACTGAAAAAGATATAAAATCTACAGGAGTAGAAGTCTTAAGCATAGTTGCAGATGTTTCAAAAATTGATGAGGTTGAAAATTTAGCACAAAAAGTGCTAGCTAGGTTTAAGGAAGTTCATTTATTAGTGAATAATGCGGGAGTAGGATTTGCAACTAAGACTTCCACTAATATTTGGGAATATCCAATATCAGATTGGAATTGGATTTTAAACGTAAATGTGTGGGGTGTAATTCATGGAATTTACGTTTTTATTCCAATAATGCTTAAACAAAATAATGAATGTTATTTGGTTAACACCGCTTCTATGGCCGGATTAATTACTCCTGTGTTAGGAGTTGGAATTTATAGTATTACCAAACACACCGTAGTTGCCATTTCTGAGTCTTTAAAGCATGAATTGCAACGTATTGGTTCAAAAATTAAAGTATTTGCTTTATGTCCTGGTTTTGTTAAAACAAATTTAACAGAAAGTGAGCGAAATCGACCAGAAGAGCTGCGACATAATTTAAAAGCAAATCCCGAATTTGATCCAATTATAAAAGTATATCAGCAGGCGATTGAGAATGGAATTACACCACAGGAAGTAGCAGATAAGTTATTTCAGGGGATTAAAAAGAACAAATTCTATATTCCAACCGACCATCTTATATTCTTAAGGAATAATGTCACAATTCGAATGGAAGGTATCTTAAGAGACTTAAAAAAAGACTAATTAAACAAAAAATTAGTAAATAATTAATTAGTATTGTCAAAAAATGAAAAATTAAGAAAAAGAAAAAGATTAAATTTAGTTTATGTGTGACAAAGCCTTTCAAGCAAGGTTGGGTCAACAATTTCTTTTGGTTTCCAACCTTTCTCTTTTAGAAAGTCCTGAATTTCAGTTTTCAAGTTGATCGGAATATCTGCTTCTACACGAATAAATTTCTCTAAATCATCTGGAAAATCAACTCCCTTATATTTACGTTCTAAGTCAATCCAGTGAGACAATTTAATCATTCTTCCTTTTGAATTGTCAGCTGGTCTTAAACATAGTTTAGCGACTAAACAAATCGCATCTTCAATTGTCTCTGCCGTTGTTAATAAGTGTTCTGGACCGGGCCCTACCACATGATCGGGAGTTCCATCTCTTGCGTTCCAAACTTTCCAATTGTCTTCTTCATATGATTTGCCAATATACATCCTTCTATATTCAGCAGCATGCGGACCAACAACCGCAGGTACGCCCAATCCATTAGCCATACTTGCAATACTTGCTGCTTTTTGACTCATTGCACCCCAAGCAACTCCACATGCGCCAACTCTGTTTAAGATGTAATCAGCGATTTCTTCAAAATTTCCTCTTAATGGACGTCTTGCGAAAATATTAGCAACTTTACAAGCGGCACCAGTAATATGAGGATTTGACACACAAGATCCTACATTAACTAATCCTCCACGGTCAAAATCTCCTGGAAACCTATCATATAAGGTCTTACCATCTTCATCCTTCACGAGACCAATATCCATTGCTCCGCAACCAGAAACTACTACGATATAATTTCTTTTACAAAACTCTTCAGCCATTTTATATAATTCTTGAATTTCTTTTCCATAACTAGCACACCCGATTATCGCAACAATTCCAGGAATTTCCCCCAAGACAATTGGAGCTCCTACATTTCGAATTTCGGTGTCCATGATTGGCCCCCGACCGGCTCTAACATTAAATTTTTCATGTCTTATTTTTTCTCGTCCCGCATACATTAATAAGGTTAAAGGAGAAACACCTTTCATACAATCCGCTTCACATCTACCGCAACCTAAACATTCATCAAAAACATCTTCTAGTACTGAAAAATCTCCTTCTTTTGCTAATTTAACTCCTTCTACAAGAGGTAAATCGTTTGGACAATTTCTCTGACAATTTCCACATCCATTACAATGATATGCCATATCAATACAGCCTTGCTCGTCTGGAACTCCACTCTTGGCCTTTCTGAGTGGTCTTACTTTAATTGCAGTTTCAGCGGCAACTGCTCCAGCTTTAATAGGATCGAGAATTAACGCACTTGGGGCCCGACCACTTACTAAATCATCAACAATTTCATCAATAGGATCATTTGTTCTATCTGGATGCCCCCCCATGTTTTTTTCATTTGTTGCAATAAATGGGGCACCAACAAGTTGAGCTTGTTCAAAACTTCTTAAGTTGACACATTGCTCATCGACCATGACCACATCCGCCAATCCTGAGCGAATAAAGTGTAATTGTCGTGACATTGAGCCTATAACTTTTGCTCCATCATAATATCGCGTTAAATCATGAGCAGTACAACAGATTGCACCAATATCGAGCTTATCTTCATAACCTTTTTCTCTAATATAATCCACCAATTCAACCCCAGGAGCTACATTATGTCCAATCATTAAAATAGTTGCTTTATTTTCGGTATCCATAGTCCCCATTCCTAATTCCACAATCGGGACATTGGGATCTCCCATTGGAAACCCATACGCTGCAATTTGAACTGCATCAGAAATTTCCATTCCAACAGAATCCGCTAAACCTGCTAAGAAACTTTTTGCTTCGTAATCTAAATAACTTGATTCCTGTCCGGTATGTCCAGCTGCTAAAAGGTGCGTAATTGTAAAGTGGACCCATTCCATCGCAGTTTCTAAATCCTCTAATGTTTCTGGCTTCATACCAACTACTAAACGAGTATGAGGCATTTCTACGGCAATATTATTTCCAAAATTGATGGGTACATTGCCATATTTCTCTTTTAACCAATGTAACAGATGATCACCGTGCGCCGAGTGGCAACTCGCTCCAATACAACATGCAATCTCTACGATTCTTGATTGTTGAGTTTCCATGTTAATACCGCAAGCACCAGTCCTGCCCTTAGACAAATTACATTTACCATACGTACAGAGGCAACACATGTCACAAATAGGCATATAGAAAGGTTTATAGCGCTCCATCAGCTTCATAAACCATGGACGGAGCGTAGGAATGTGAGGCTCAGGAGTAGGTCCTATCGGTTCCCATTCCGTCTCGTCGCCGTAAGATACTTTACCAGTAGTCAATTCGAATCCTTTGATTGAGCCCATAGGGCCCTTATATGAATCAATTTTAATTTTTGCGCCTTTTTTACTCATATTTTTTTTCACATCATCTAAATTTTTTTTATTTAATTAATAATATATTTAGTTTTATCTTTGATTTTATTTTAAGTTCTTTTTTCTACGATAGTAACAAGAGAATAGAAACTAAAGTCTAATTATTATATTTTAAAACTAAGGCGTAAATCTAACTTTCGCAGAAAAAGTGTGAAATTTCACACCTATCTTCGTACTCATTTTTTGCAAGGACCATCCAAACTGATTAATAAAAAAAAGTCAAGTAGATATAAGCAAAGATATAAATTTCGACTGAAAATAGATAAATTAATAAAAATGTATTAAGATTTTCAAAAAATATTTATGATTAAAGATTTAATTTTTTAATACTTTCAGATAATGAATCTATGGTTAGGAGTTTAGTAGCAGAAATAATTATTAAATTATTCACAGTAAAAGGATATAATAAATTAAAATGGGTAATAGAGCATGAGAAATCTCCAACAATATTAAAGGGAATTACTGTAATATATATATTATTACAAATATCAGTAGTTACACAATATCCTTCATCATATAAAGTCCGTCTCTGTCCCATGTCCAATCAACCCTGTTTGTTTCAGAATTATAAATTGA
>JBHLNT010000002.1:0-84086 GCA_048941265.1 Promethearchaeota archaeon | reverse complement strand
TTCTAAAATATTTATAATAAATAATGTGCCAAAGAGTTATTTATTCAAAATTAAAAGAGACTGATTTTTTTACTTTTTTTAATTTAAGCGAGATTAATAGAAGCTATCAAGAAATTCCTCAGAATTCTAAATTAATTTTACTAAAACCGGGAGGATTTCAACAATTTATTGATATTTTCTTCCACATTTCAGATGATCAAATTATTAAGGCTTCATTATCTCTTGACAGGAATTGGATAGGCGATGAGAGGTCAATTAATCCTTTTACGAAAGATATTACTAAAAGCTTTTTGATGGCTCTATTACCAGAAGAACTTAATCAAGAATTTAAGATTATGTTAGTTCAAGGAATTTGGAATACAAGGGGGAGTCAAGATCGAATTTTATGTATTGATGAGGTAATTCATAATTGGGAGTCATCAAATCCGGAGATAAAGAGTTTTATCGAAGTTTTCCAAGGTATTATTATTCATCATGAAATTAAGTTTGAATGTTTAAAATTAAAGATGACTAATGAATTTGATGAGAATACTAACTCCACTTGGTTTAATCTAAATATTTCTTGGAATGAATAATAAATTTCTGCTGTAATTTATTATTTTAAATAATAATTCTGAGAAAAATTATTACGGAATATAATATCCCTTGGGAATTTTGCGCGAGTATTTGATTTTTTTCTGTTTTACTAATTTATTTAATGTTGGGGTGATTTTCCATTTAGGACTCAAACCAATATCAACGGCTAAATCCCAAAGTTGGTATCTAGTTTTAATTGGTTCTCTCTCTTTCACAACTTTCAGAAAAATTTCGACTTTTTTATCGAAATCCTTTTCTAGTTTTTCTTTATCGACTAACCCTCTTTGCTCAATTAATTTATTGTAATAGTATACTGTCAGACTATAACCTTTAGTCCACCAATGTGAGGCAGTTTGTCGAGTGTATTTGATCTTGTTTTCCTTTATTAACTCATCTAAAGCAAAATCAATGAGAGGGGGATTTATTTTTGATATATTTTGGAGGTCTTTTTGGGAAGGGATAATTTCTTCTTCATATAATAAATCAATTATTTTATTCTTGGCCTCATCTACCTCAGCTTTTTTATATGTAATTTCGGTTCCGATGATTCCCATAGCAATTTGCCAATAATGATCAACTGAAGGGCGTTCTTCCTCAATTTTAGGACCAAAAAAGTAATATCTTCTTGTACGATAAATTCTAGGAAATCTTCCTCCAGATGATGAGCCTTTTTTATGATAACTACTTCCTCCTTTTTTTCTGCTGCCTCGTTTAGATCCTGGTATGAATGGTATAAAAATGACCATAATTAACCAAACTATAAAACTAATAATAAGAGTATTTATGATACCGATGATAACAAGCAAACTAGGGGGATCCTCGAGCACATCATTTCCACTCTTGTCATAATATAAGTACAGCATAAATGCATTTAGGCCCATAGAACCTAAACTCCCGATACCAAAAAGATATACAAATATGCACATCCGTAAATTACCGGCATTGAGAAAAATTGAGCCAACAATTATCGTTGTAATCAACACTGCTATAACTAAGAAAAATATTAAATAAATTTTTGAATTTTTTCCCAATTTATCCCAATTCAACCAAAGAAAGCGTCCCGAGATGTAACCGACTATGTACATAAGTAAATAAAGCACTGTGATTTCTATAACGTGTTGCCACCCGTAGAAAAGGGCAAAAAAGCTTGTTACCACACTCATCCAACAAATCCATATTAACTGTACATAAATAAAGTTAGAATTAAGAAATATGTGTTCAGAAAAATAAAATTCATCATTTGTTAACACATACCAAAGAAAAAATAAAAAGCCTAAAATTATTAAAAACAAAAAGAACCACGGATTCATCATTATAATATCATTTCTGCGATAAACAAGCGATATATAGCCGAAAAGGACTAGAAATGAAAAAACAACACCGAAAGCAACACGATCGCCAACATAAATAACTCTTTTTTTCATTAATTGTTCTTTTCCTAATTTTATTGAAATTGCTTCCTCTTTATCTTGTGTCATATTTGGAATCACATATTTTTGAAATATGATTTTTATAAAATTCAAATCCTATTTAAAGATTACATATCTTCGCTTATAAGAAATAAACTAAAATACGATTATATGTACTAATTTATGTAAAAGCTGTCTATAGTCTTTTAAATTTAATGATTATTAATATAGGTCTAATTTTTATTAATAAAATCTGAAATATAGAAATATGAGCCCTATTAAATTTAAACGCCTTTTAGGAAATCAACGATAGCCCCTTCACTTTCTAACGGATCGATAATTTCAGCTCCAAATTCTCCTGTCAGAAGAGAGTATTTAAAAATACAGTGCTCACCCCCTAAAAGGGCACATTCAATTTCTTCGCCTTCTACGTCAATTTCTAATTGTTCTAGTAATCCACTAAAGATACCTTGATAAAGAATACATACGTTTTTAGCCATTACGTTTTCTTTTTCATCTGCAATTACTGGATCATGAACATGAATATATACTTCCTTTTCTCTAAATATAGCATTTAGGACTCCATAGCCTAAATGTTCAAACGTTTCAAGAACACTTAAAACAACTTCTTTTTTGGTCAATAAATCTTCATTGCTAAGGTTTTCTCCGGGAAATAATTTTTCGATAAAATATTTTGCGATGGTCTTTCCAACCCATAATATGATATCTTCAGCATTGGTTCCAGCAAATTCGGTAAATTCTATTATATCAATAGGACGAAACATAACGAGCCGTAAATCTTTAGTTCCAATATATAATTGCCCTTTTTTTTCATCAATGATGATTTGATCATCATGTTTAGTTTTTTTAAATCTCTTAGACATAATTAAACGAATCTCTCAATATCTTTAATAAATATTATTTATCTCATTAATTATTTAAAATTTGTTTAAAAAAAAAATTTGATCAGAAATTATATTAAGTCAAATATTTCTTTCATAACTGTCTCGATATTAAATTTCGTCTTGACGGATGTAAAAAGAAATTTCCATTCTCTATTTTGAATTTTATCAAATTCAAAGTAAGTGATAATTTCATTCTTTAATTTTTCAGATTGTTCTTTCGTAATTTCATCTGAATGTTGAATTAAATCAATCTTGTTTGCCAATATCAACACAGGAATTCCGAGTAAATCATACCTATTTATTATTTTCCAAAATTCTTTTTTTGATTCTTCAAACCTTCTTTGATTTGCCACATCAATCATATAAATTACGATGTTAGAATCTTGGAGGCCAATAAGCCACTTCTTCCGAAATGAACGTTGTCCAGGCATATCCCAAAAAGCCAAGAATCCTTTTTCTTCAGCTTGAACATAATCAATAGAGAATTTTTTAGTGGGCATGAAGTAGTTATCATTAAATTCACCTGTTTTGATTCTTCTTACTAACGAGGATTTTCCCACATCATCAATTCCAAATAAAAATACTTTTATAAAGGATTCCTGATATCGAAATTCAATTTGAGGACGTCTTTCTACTTGCTCATCTCCAAATCTTCTGATATCTATAAAAATCGTAATTAAAAAGTTTTCAATTTCTATCTCATCCTCAAAAGCACAAGATTTCTCAACATTTAAAAGCTCATCTAAAAGTTCATTAAAAATATCTTTATAGTCATATGGGTTATCTTCTTTATCAAATACTAATCCGATGATAATTTTTCCATTAATACACGATGTGTAAATGTTTAAACCATCAATTATTTGGGGTATGGGATTGTCAATCAAGTATAGCCCCTCAACATTGCTAAGGTCTCTTGAAGGTGAAAATTGAGAATTAAGAATTTTAGAATTCGAGACTAAATCCCCATGATCATGTCCATAAATCACTTTGCTAATTGTATCTTTATCATCAAAATTGATAATATCATTTGGATACCCATAAATGTTAAGCTGATTTAGGTCTTGAAAATTTTTTCCTATGAAGAGAAATATATTAGTTAACAAAGGTATTCCAAAGATATTATTCTTTAAGTTTGGTAATAATATTTTATTAAAAAAAGTTGTGAATTACTCGTAAAATTCAAATCTTTATGAACTTCTTTTGATTTAAAGTTTTCGTACAAATTTACTTAAATATAAATCAAATTTTTAGAAATTCTTAATGTTATTCATTTTCTGAATTCTCATTTGAGATATGATCTTTAGAATTCGATTCATCTGGCTCTGGTTCTGAAGTTGGGATAGATTCAGTAGTACCTTGAGATCCTACAGGAGTCTCACAAATAGGGCATTCAGACCATCCTTTTCTTAAACTGTAACCACACTTCACACATTCTATCAAGTCATCATCCGGTTTCCATTCTGGAATATCTAGGCCTCCTTGTCTTTTTTTAGCCAACTCCGTCAATTCTTCTTGAGTCCACACTTCCATACCCTCAGGTATCCCACTCCCCCTCTCTTCAGCTAATTTTTGTAAATCTTCCGGAGACCAAACATCCATATCTGGCGATATTCCTCCTCCTCTTTTACTAGCTTCTTCTGCCAATTCTTCTGCGGTCCAGACTTTTAATTCTTGGCCACCAGGAGTTCTTATTACTCCGGATTGTTGTTGAGATACTTGACCTGGTTTTTCTACGCCTGCTCCTATACCTGTGGAGGGAGCTTTACAACAAGCGGCAGAAAATCTTAATAATCCCTCAAAACAATTTCCAAATTTTTTTGAATCTTTGCTTTCGTCTAAAAGTACTATAAGACTAGTGTTATCTGAGGGAAAAGGTATAGCAATTCCGCATACTGAAATGTCAGATTTAATGCGACCAGAGTCTAACCCAGTTTGAATTTTTTCCATGGTCTCTAAGAGTTCTGTTTCATTCATCAAGAAATCACATATGGGTTCTCCATGTCGTTGATATCCTTCATGGTATTTCGCCAATTGGCTCCGTGTTGAAGAAGAGTCGAGTGATTCTATAATTGCATTTATATAGAGATAAATAAGAGATTTTGGTTTGTCTTGCTGAGAATCATCTATTTTATATCCCTGTAATTCTAATTCTCCCATTAAAGGTGCAAATAAAGGTTTTTCATCCTTAATTTTTCCATAGATAGTAGTTCTTGAGATTACACACTTAATTTCCCCATAATAGGCGATTGCATTATCAAGTAATTCAATTTTTTTATTATCCAATACTATGCGAGGAACACTTCTAAATAATACATCAACCCAGGGTAGCTCTTTTACAGGAATTACAGCAACACAAGTTTTATCAATAAGTTCTTGCAGCTTTTTAGAGTAATCTTTAAGAAATTGCTTTAATTCCTTTTCAGAATCCTTAAATTTCTCATTTTTAATTGCGGTTTCAGCTCGTTTTAAGAAATTGTCAAATTTTTCTCTGTTTTTTTGGAAATTCCCCCCTAATTTTTTGATATCACCCACGATATTATCTTGCATTATAAAAGTAGCGTCTTCAACTAATTTTTTCTGGTAATCGGATAACTCTGAATCCAAATAGTCACTTACATCAAATTGAAGTTCATTCATGAATGCTTCAATTAAATTTTGTTCGCTCATTATCGACTATAACTTAATATTTATTATGTGTTATAAATATATCAAAGAATAGTATATAAAAATTTAATTGAATAAGAATTCGGTTAAGTTTATGAAAAATAAAAAAAAAATAAGTAAAAATCGAGAATTTCTTTTTAAAATTCGAGTCTTTTGATTATTTTATATGTTTTGAATTCTTGTACAGGAGCCTTTTTATTTTCTGAATCGACTATGGGAACACGAACAAATTTTTCCTTATCATAATCATCAATATCAGATTTATTGTAGTCTGGTATGTTTTTCGCCAATCTTAATTCCTTTAAAAGAAATTCTCTAACAGCACATCGAATTAATTCAGATCTGGATGGATAGAGACCATTTTCACCAATTAATTTATTTATAGCGTCGATGTATGATTCTGGCACATTAACAGTGACTATTTTCATTATTATTACCCCTTTTATATAAATATTGTTAGAGATATTACAATCTTGGATGAAAATTTCAATGCATTTACCAGATTGATATATCTCATCATTATTGATTTTTTTATATTAGCAACGTTTAATTTGAAATCGCAACAATTAGTACGGATTCGAAAAATTCCAACTCTTCCCCATAGATATATTTGAAAGTATCCTAAATATAACTATCGGGGTCAAATATTGTTGCAATTGACTAATTCAGTCGCCTTATCACTTTTTTTTTATAATATATTTTATTATGAAATAATATATAAATCTTGTTTTTTTAATGGGTTAATATCAACCGATTAAAAGATCTTTTTAAAATTATTTACAGATTTACCAAAGAATCTTAATACGTATTTAAGTGCCACTATTAAAGTGTTAATTTTTTGAAAAACACTCTAAACCTCAAATTTAAGCACATTTTTTCTTTTAAATATAATGGAAAAATTTTTTTCTGAATTTATTAGGAATAAAAAAAATTGTCACTCGATTAAATAAAACCGTTAAACAATAATTATAATATAAATAAGATTTACTATAAATTGTTCAAGATATACTTTTTGTTCAATGATTTATTTCATTCTCCTGTGAAAAAAGGGAAATTTATTTTTAATTTCATTCGTGTTAAAAATATAAATATAAGATTTATTAAATACAATTACTAAATTAATTCTTATACATAGTTAACAAATTAAGCCACAGAAGTTAAAATTTTATATAGGTATATGTTAGTTCTTAGCTATTTTGACAGAATCTTAGGTCCTAAAGTATTTCTAACAAATCCTCAGAATTTAATTAAAAGTTTGGAGGATGATTATATTAATCAAATCAAATCATTAATGGAATCTGAATCCACAGGATTTTTCACTCACAATTTTTCTTCTGATTTTAAGACTGCGAATTGGGCTTTTAATTTAGACTCAAAATGGGCACGTGGCCGTTCTGAATCTGCTATGATCTCCTTAATTGTTTCAGAAGAAGAACCTGATTATTCTGCATATGAACTCATTCTTTCAAAGTTTGTAGAAAAATTGAAAAATATTCCCGAACTTTACAAGGCATTTTATATTAATTCCGATTCTATAAAGATGAATAAAAAAGAGATCCAGAACAAATTTACATTACTAAAAGAAGAGCTTAATAATTTATACAAGATATTAATAATAAAAAAAATCGAAACTGAGGGGCAGCTTATCTCTTTATCAAAATTAAAAAAAACTAAAAATATTGAATTATCTAACGATGTGATTCAAAAGTTAAGTAAATTGACTGAGAATAAGAAACATTGTTTTTTAGTGTTTAGAACGCGTGGAGAAGCTTTGAAATTAGATGTCATCCCTGTTGAAACGGATGAAATTTTTAATTTAATCATAATGTTTGGAGAACAAATGACCGTCAGTGTTTTGCAAGAAATTTCAAAAATATTATCTAAATATGAAGATAATTTAAAGTTAGTATTCACTACGGGAATTTGCCAAGAAGTTGATAAGTGCATATATGAAGTATATTTAGACATTGATATAGATATGTTGAATAGCCTAATTGAAGATTTATACAAAGTTAACGGTATAATTGAGATGGATGTTAAATTAATAAAATCTCAATAAATCGTATATTTTTACTACATTAAATGGAGGAATGTGTTTTTATTTCAGAGAAAGAAGATAGTAATTTAGGAAAAAGTTATAAGCCAAAATTTATGGAATGGGGAATCATTACTAAGGAAAATTTTAAATCAATTCACGATGTCCCATTAAAAAGATGGGACCCATTATCAACTGCCATGATCTCAACAAATGAATTTGGATTGCATAAGAAGCAAGATAGACATTACGGCCATTACGCTTATCTTTCTCCTATTCGCGGTAAGCGTCCCATAGGTTATAATCTTAGAGAAAAAAAGAGTGAAATTAAAGCAATCTCTATAAAAGAATTTAAAGAAGATATGGATGTATTCACGGCCGTTATGGAAGGTAAACCCATTTATAATGATGAAGGTGCTCTAATTGGGGATGGATTTACGATCATTATTACTGAAGATGAAAAAAAACGGGATAAACCATTTCATGAAACCCCCCATAGAATAAAAAGAATTCCCGATTCCTGTAAAGCGATCACTCTGATAAACAGATATCCAGCAATGGCCCGAATAGTGGATCGTGATATAAAACAATTAATAGAAAAACAGTTACCTACGGGTTCTAAACTCGCAGAGGGCATAAATTTAGTCACAGTTTCTAGAGATTTTTACCCTTCTTTAAGATTTGATTTTATTCCTGAAGAAGTTCTAACGGCTATTTTTCTCTCAATGAAAGAGGCAATTCTATATAGTATTCTTGAGGCAGTCGAGAGAGATTATTATGACATTCCAATTTCACCATTTTTTAATATCGGTTCCAAAGTTGGGGGCTCGCAACCACGGATTCATAGTCAAGTTTATGTAGATTTAAATGGGGACGGACATGGTTCACGATTAGAAGGATTTTTAAGAGCATTTAAAGAAATGGGAGATTCTTGCCATTTATGCGAGACTACTCATGGAGAATCGAATAGAATAGTCTTAGAAACCAGATTCTGGACCTTTTACGTCGCAGGAAGTCCAGTAAGAAATTATCATCTCAGATTACACCCAAATGAACATATACGAAGATTTTCACAGCTTAAAATTAATCAAATGCAAGATTTAGCCAAATCCCTAAAAATAATTTTTAAGGCATTAGATGATTTAAATGTCGACGAGAATCGTAATATTATATTTAATTGTTGTCCATACGGTTATGACGCAGATTTTCACTTGTTTGGGGATATAATACCTCATGAAATCATAGGTGGGGCTGAAATGGCAGATGATATGAGAGTTGCCAGAAAAATGCCCGAACATGTCGCAGCAGAAATAAGGAAATTGATTTCTTAATTAAAGGTGTAAATTATCATGTGTACTTTTTTCACTTTTAAATTTTTTATTCACTTTTTTTAATTATCAGATAGGTTTAATCTTTTGATTTAATTAATTATATATTGTTCCAAGCTATAATAGAAATTGAATTAAATTTTATTTAAAATTACAATAAAACAGTGGGTTCTTATATCAAATAAAAAAGAAGGAAATAGAGAAGAAAATTATATTCCAAAATTTATGGAATGGGGCATTATTGCGAAAGATACATTTAAAACCACTTATGAGCTTCCAATTAAGAGATGGGATCCCCTATCAATACGCGCTATTCGAACAAAAGAGTTTGGACTTCGAGAAGATCGAGTAAGATATTATGGGCATTATGCATATTTAAGTCCTATTCGGGGTCGAAGACCAGAAGGATTTAAAATTTTAGATAAGAAGAGTGAAGATATTGATTGTACAAAACAGATATTAGAAGAAGCTAAAGATGTATTTACAGCAGTTACAGAAGGTAAACCCTTGTATGATGATGGAAAAAAAATAGGAGATGGGTTTACAATAATTATAACGGAGGATGAAAAGAGAAGAGATTCTCCTTTCTCAGATAAACCACATAGAATAGAGAGATTGCCTGATTCATGTAAAGCAATAACTTTAATAAATCGATATCCTTCTATGGCTCGGATTATTGACCCCGAAATTTATGATACTGTGGTTGAAAAATTACCCTCTCATTTAAAATTGGCAAAAGGTATAAATTTAGTTTCTCTTTCCAGGGATTTCTATCCAACTTTTTGTTTCAAATTAATTCCTGATGATGTTTTAGCAGGTATATTCCTTTCTATGAAGGCAGCAATTCTATATAGTGTTCAGGAGGCAATAGAGAGAGATTATTATGATATTCCAGTTTCTCCCTTTTTTAATATAGGTACAAAAGTAGGGGGCTCACAACCTCGAATTCATGGCCAAGTTTATATCGATTTAAATATGGATGGGCATGGAAGTCGATTGGAAGGTTATCTTCAAGCTTTTAAAGAAATGGGGGATAATTGTCATTTATGTGAAACATCTCACGGAGAAACTGACCGAATTATATTAAAAACAACCTACTGGACTTTTTATACAACCGGAAGTCCTGTTAGAAATTATCATATACGATTCCACCCTAACGAACATATAAGAAGATTTTCTCAATTAAACATAAATCAAATTCAGGATTTAGCAAAATCCCTAAAAACAATCTTCATAGGTTTAGATAATATAAATATCGATAAAAATCGAAATATATTATTGAATTGTTGCCCTTATGGCTATGATGCAGATTTTCATATGTTTGGTGATATTATTCCACATGAAATAATAGGAGGAGCAGAAATGGCTGATGATATGCGTGTTGCGAGGAAGTTACCTCATGAAGCTGCAGCAGAAATTAGACAAGGAATTACACATTGAATTAATAAAATATTATCGGAACCTTTTTTTAATTTTTATATCTAATTTTTGTTAAAGAAATTAAGTTTATCGCGAAGATTTAAAAGAAAAAGAAGTTTTTTAATAAACTGAAATAACTCAATCGAGTTTTAAATAATTTTACATCTTTTTAATGTTACACTTACAAATTAGATAAATTCCATACTTTTTAAGCTATTATATAAAATAGAGGATTCCAATTAAATGACGAGAGAATGGTCTGCAATAATTTTGGCTGGTGGTAAAGGTTCTCGTTTAATGCCCTTAACTGCTCAAATTCCAAAACCACTTGTCAAGGTAACCAATAAACCTATGGTAGATTATTCTATAGCTCATCTTATATATGCAGATATTAAGCATATCATTTTAGCATTAGCTTATATGGGGGATATGTTAAAGGAATACGTTGAGAAAACGTGGACTCGGGATAAATTGGGAGATGTGGAGTTAGAATGTGAAATTCATGAAAGTAAAGGAACTGCTGATGCGTATAGATTATTATTGGACCAAATTGACTCGGAAAAAATTGTTGTTTCAATGGCAGATATTGTTACGAATCTTCCAGTGAAAAATTTCATGGATTTTCATTCTATGAAGGGAGGGATTGCTACAATTTCTATGAAAACCGTAGAAAGCCATACAACTCAATATGGAGTGGTTTTATTAGATAATGATCGTAAAATTTATCTATTTTTAGAAAAACCGATGCCTATGGAATTATATTTAAGTAGTATGGCTCAAAGAACAGATTTATTTCTTCATACCAATATCATCAATACGGGAATTTACTGTTTTAAAAAGGAAATCGCTAACGTATTACGGGAGACGGGACTAATGGATTTTGGAGGGGAAATTTTTCCATATCTTCTTGAAAATGACTATAATCTATATGGATATGTAAAAGATTATTACTGGCTTGATTGCGGAAATGCTCAAACTTATATGTGGGCAAATTGGGATTTATTAAGAAAATACAGTTGGCCTATTACACCAAACGGCCAAGAATATGATGGTATTTTTGTTATGGGCATCATTGATTCAGGTCAAGATATAAAAATCGAGAAACCAACTTGTTTTGGAAAAAATGTTAGACTTGAGAATTTCGTAAAAATTAAAGAATTAACTTCAATTGGGAATCATGTAGTAATAGGAGAGGACACTGTAATTGAAAAATCTGTTGTGTGGGACAATGTTAAGATAGGGCATGGATGCCACATTACAGAGTCGATTATTTGTAACGATTGTGAATTAGGTGACAATGTCGTATTAAATAAAGCAATTGTTGCTCCTTTTTGTAAAATAAGTAGCGATTCGCAAATTAAGGATAAAACGCTTGAATTAGGACAACAAATATAACACCTTAAAAAAAAATTAAAGCTTATTTTATTTTTTTGCAAACGGTTCAAGGTCAAGAGCTTCAAATAAACCATCAGAGTATTCAAGAGTCCCTAGAAAATGCCATTCGCCTTCTTCAACATATTTTCCATTGGCATATTCTTCTACCATTTTATAAAGTCTATTAAAGTTTTCATAATGCGCTGCTACTCGATTTTCAGCATAATCTCTTGCTGACCAAGTTGTTATTAAAAATTGCCAGTCCGAACTTTCCAATAAGAGCAATTCTCTTGCCATTTGTCTTAAAATTTTTATAAGATTTGGATCATGTGAATCTTTATATTTTGAGATAATTTCTTCACTTTTTGCCTCACATTCGTAGACTTTTTCCCATGTCCAAATTGTCCATTCATTCAACCAAACCCAATGGCTTGATCCTTGACCCCAACTTCCCTCAATAATAGATACCACTTTATTTGGAGGATTTTGTTCCATGTATGATCTTGTGTGTGTCAATTCTACTTCAGGATCATCTTCAATCCAACGAAATACTCTTGCTAACCACCAATTTCCCTCAAACCACCAATGACCTAATAATTCACAGTCATAAGGAGCAACAACAATTCCAGAATTTCCAGAATCACCTTTATGGGCTCTTAAGATGTCTTTTATTAAATTAACATAGTGCCCCGCATTTTCATCTAATTTTCCTGGAACATCATCGGGCCAGTAAAGCATTTTCTTTCCTAAATCAATCTTAGGGCCTGTAACTTTCCAATAGCGCAAACCCCCAGGATAGTGCTTCTTATGAAAATCAAGATATTCTGCACAACCCGGATATCCATGTTCTCCTGACCAAACCACAATACCCGTTTTTTCATCTCGGGTAAAGAAACCTACAGGGGCTGGAGTTGAGGGATCAGTTGATACCAAATAAGCCTCATATTGGGATTTCTCGAAAGAAGTGGGAATTTCTTCATATTGATCTGCAAATTGCTTCCATAACTGTTTAAGGAGGGGAAATCTGGCCGCGTAAACTCCTTGAGACTTTCCTCCTAATAATAATGCCGTATCAATAAAGAAATATCTCAACCCATTATTAGCTAAAAAGAACTCAATTCCAGGACGATTATATTCTTCTCCCGTTATAGGATTCTTCCATTTATACCCGGGACGATACGCACATTCTGGGAGCCAAACTCCTGTTGGTTCTCTTCCAAAATGTCTTTTATAATTATCCACAGCAGTTTTAAATTGGGCATTAATAGAACTATCTTTAGAAAGTAATGGATTATAACCATGAGTAGCACCACTAGTAATGATATCAAGTAAATCCATATCTTGCAGTTTTTTAAACGCACCTATAATATCCTTATTAAATCTATGCGTGAAATCATCCTTAACTCTTTCATAGAATTCTTCCCACCATTTAGTTAATTTTATTCGACCTTCCTCATACTTATTTTCTGTAAAATCTTCCTTATCATGGAGTGCTGCTCCAATTTTTTCATCTAAGTATCCTAAAAAGTCATTAATAAATGAAGGGTGCCTAAGCATCTCACATAAAACAGGTGTAAGTCCAAGAGTCATTTTTGGATGGTATCCATCATCTACAAGTTTATATAATTCTTGAAGAAGTGGAATATAAGTTTCTGAGGCAGCCTCATTCACCCAAGAGGTTCCATGAGGCCAAACTCCATGATTAAGAACCCATGGTAAATGAGAATGTAAAACAAGCGCAAAAGAGCCTAATTTTTCAGTCATTTTCATCAAGTGTATAAAGCTATTTTTAATATGATCAAATTGATTACAGAATTAAATGATTGTTTTCCTAAAATAATTTTACATATGATAAGTAGAGTTTATCATAACTAAACTTTTAATAATAATAAAAAATAAATATGCTGATTGAGGTATGTAATATATATTTTCCAATTTAAAGCAAGTATTAATTATAAAAATTAAAGTTATTGATTTAAATGGTGCAAAATCTTCGAGAGCTGTACAAAAGTGGGCGAATTATAGGACGAGCAAATTATGTTTTTACTCCAGAGATTTCCTCATCTATCGGATCAATTCATGGTAGTACGTTTAATCAAAATGAATCAATCGTAATGGGTAGAGATTATCATAATGATAGTCGTATGTTGAAGCGTGGGTATACTTCAGGAATCATGAGTACTGGAGTCAATTTATTAAATCTTTCCGATTGTACTTATCCTCTGTTGCAGTTCACTATTAGAAGATTTGGGGCTAGTGGTGGAGTGTACTTTTCAGGAGGCCATTTATACAGCGATGAGGTTGGGATTCGATTTGTTGATGCTGGAGGAATTGAATTATCACCAGCAGAAATAGAAAAGTTAATAGATTCTTTCAATACTTATCCTAAACAAGTGAGAAGGGTCGAGCCCAATGAAATTGGGCATATAACTGGTATTCCACAAACAGAAGAGATTTATATTAAATCTTTACAACAATTTGTTGATAAAAAAAAAATTAAAAAAGCAGATCTTAAAATTGTTGCAGACTGCTCGTACGGACCTAGTGGTAAGATATCACCCATCCTACTCAATGAGATTGGAGTAGAAGTGATCGCGCTTAATACTCATTTTCGGGACAGATCAAGAAATCCGGTGCCAAATATTAATACCATTAGGAATTGTGCAGATATAGTGAAAGCATCTAATAGTCATTTAGGTGTTTGTTTTGATGTTGATGGTTCACGAATTTTAATAATTGATGAAAATGGATTGGAAATTAATTTTGAAGATATACTAATGCTTTTTGTAAGTTATGAAGAAAGAATTGTCAATTCTAAAGGAAATACCATTATTACCACTCCTTCTACATCTCTAATCGTGAAAGAATTTTTGGAGGAGGCTGGATATCCCATAAAGGAGGTTGAAAATTATCCTGGAGAGATCTCGAGACACATTAGAGAAGAAAGGGCATGTTTTGCAGCCGCTGATACTTTAAAATTCTATTTTCCATATTATGCGCCATTCTCAGATGGTAATTTTATTTTATTAAAACTGCTTGAAATAATGACTTCTCAAGACGATCTCCTAAGTTCTTTAACTAGGGGGTTTCCTAAAGGTATTAAAGTAAATAAAACTATTCCTCTTTTACCGGAAGTAATTGAAACCTTTCATAATGAATTAAGAAAAACAATCGAATTAAATGGGTATAAGTACCACGACATCATTAACGAACTAAAAATAATTGATGATGAGAAAAATGTTTCTATAAATGTTAAATTATCCCTCTACAGAAACGCGGTTTTATTGTCGGCTGAATCTGAAGATGTTGAAGCCGCAAAAGATATGGTAAAAGAACTTGAGGGATTAATAACTAATTTATCAAATCAGGTATGAATTAAAAATTTATAATACCTTGAAATTAAATATTATTAATGATATAAAAAAATTAATCAAAAAAATTATTCAAAAACTGAGAAGATGATTATATGGCTAATATAGGTGAAATTATTGTAGCAGCTACCTTATTTATCATCTATGGGATCTTTCTTTTTTATGATATATTCAGGAGAGGGGAGAAATGGGGATTTCTGGCTTATATTATGGCAGTAATTCCTATTAATTATCTCTGGTTTTTAGGGACCGATGTATTGCTAGTATACGTGATTCTTTTTATGTTATGGAATATCTGTCTAATTCGCGATTTGTTATTTGTTTATGGCAAAACTAGGGAATATGACGATATTTTACTTTTTCTCGGATTAGGTATACTGATACAAATTTTACTTACAGCAATCCTACCGGCTAATCAGTTGAATCCCCAAATGCAACAAAATACTATTGCTTGGGTGTATTTTTACTTCCCAGATGTGTACACTGCTAATTACGGGATAGAATCTTGGGTCAATTCAAGTTATTTATTAGCTTTCAGACTTTCGGCAACACTGATGGTTATTCTGGCTATTTGGCCCATGATAGTAGATTTAAAAGATAGTGAACAACATATAAGCTTACTAGCATTGATTATTATTGTAATAATATTTCTCGGTCCATTCTATTGGTTAGCTTATATATGGATTGGAGGATTAGGGTGGCCGCTGACATTCCTTTTTGCTGTGATCTTATTGATTATTTTATTAATTTTGACAAGAGAGAAATAATTTAAAATTAATTTTCTTTTATTTTTTTATTCTTACTATTAATTTTTTAATTGGTATTTTTATATATTAATATAGGGAATTTAATGATAATCTAATTAAATAGCATAAACTTGAGAATATAAAATGGCAAAGAAAAAAACCGCAGAAGAGAAGGAACAAAAAAGTGAAGATTCTAAATCCCAAAAAGTATATACCTTGATGGATTTGCCGGGAATCGGGGATGCAACTTTAAAAAAATTAAAGGATGCGGGAATCATTTCTGTACGATCTCTTGCGATGATTCCTCAATCAAAATTAATGGATGAGGCAGGTATTGGAGAAAAAACTGCAGCAAAATTAATTAAAATGGCTCAAGATATTGAAAAGATGGGTTTTCTTACAGCGGATACTATATGGGAGAAAAGAAAGGTACTTCATAAATTAACATCCGGCAGTCAAAATTTAGATGATTTATTAGGAGGTGGTTTTGAACCTGGGGCAGTTACAGAGATTTTTGGAGAGTATAGAACTGGAAAAACTCAAATTGTTCATCAACTTTGTGTAAATGTCCAATTACCTTATGAGCAAGGAGGTCTTGCTGGGAATGCTTTATACATTGATACAGAGGGAACTTTTAGACCTGAGCGGATAATCCAAATGGCGGATGCTAGAGATTTAGATTATAATCAAATATTAAAGAATATTACAGTAGGTAGAGCCTATAATTCTGACCATCAAATACTTCTTGCAAGAGAAGCGTCCAAAATCATCGATGATAAGAATATCAAACTAATTATTGTTGATTCACTAATTAGTCATTTTCGAAGTGAATATATCGGTAGGGGGACATTGGCTCCTAGGCAACAGATTTTGAATAGTCATATTCACGATTTATTAAGGTTAACCGAATCTTATGATGAAATGGCTGTTGTCGTAACAAATCAAGTATCTTCCAAGCCAGATGTTTTTTATGGCAACCCTATTACTCATACTGGGGGCCATATAGTTGCTCACGGTGCCACAATAAGAATATTTCTTAGAAAAGGCAAGGGTGAGCAGAGAGTTGCCAAAGTCATTGATGCTCCTCATTTACCTGAACAGGATGCCGTATTTTCAATTACAGAGGATGGGATAGCAGACTAAATAAAGTGATCATTACTATATTAATTGATTTTACTAATTCTATACGTTAGTGAGATAAATATATGCCTATTCTTGGAATTGATAATGCAAAATGTATAAACTGTGGACTATGTGTAAGCGAATGTCCAAGACGTTTTATAAAAGATAAAGAAAAAAATAGAATTATTTTTCAAGATCCGACGGGCTCTTGTATTCTTTGCGGGCATTGCATCGCGATATGTCCGGAAGAGGCCATCTTATATGAAAATTTAGGAGATTCTCCTTATGTTTTTGATGGCATAGAAGATATTACTAATTATCTCTCATATGACAAAATTTTTAACTTTCTTCGTGCCAATCGCTCAATACGACATTATAAAAAAAAGAGTGTTCCCGAAGATATATTAAGAAGGGTTATTAGAGCAATGGAATGTGCTCCTACAGGTGCGAATGTAAGAGCCGAAAAAATTATCATTGTTTCTGATCCCCAAAAGATAAAAGCGTTAGCTGCTGGAGTTCTTGAGGAACTCCTCAAAAATCCTGCTACTAGATCACGTTGGAAAGAATCTTTTGAAATTCGTAAAAATTTCTATGATAATCCGGTTTATTTTGATGCTCCTCATGTGATAATAATACAGAGTTTAGGAAATACAGCTATTGATCATTATAATATTGGAAATATAATTACATATGGAAGATTAGCAGCACAATCTTTAGGGTTAGGGACATGTTATAATGGGTGGACTCAAATAGCTTTTGAAAAAAATCCTAAAATAGGAAAGATTGCCGGTATAAGAGGTAGAAGCTGGGGTGTAATTACGATTGGGTACCCAAATGTTAAGTATTTACGTTGTCCTCCACGTTCTAAAAAATCCGTGAAAGGCTTAGATTGATTCATAGGTCGCATAATTATGGCACTTCTTCTCAAAGATCTAAATAATAATAAGATTTGTGTATTGACATCTAAAGTATTAAGATTTTTAAAATCAATCAACTTAATATATAAATAATTAACAAATTTTTAGAGGGTATAATAAAGATGTCAATAATAGGAATCGATTATGAAAAATGCACTAATTGTGGGCTTTGTGTAAAAGAATGTGGTCTAAAAATCAAAAGAGATAAAGAAAATAATAGGTTTTACGTTCCTAATCCGACTATGCCTTGTTTTTCATGTGGTCATTGCATTGCTATCTGTCCACAAGATGCAATTATTTTCGAAAATTTTGAAGATGATCCATATACATTTGATGGAATTGAAAATCTCGATCAATTGATCCCCCATAGGACTGTCTATAACTTTCTTCGAGCAAATCGTTCTACACGGCAGTATAAAAAGAAAAAAGTTCCTACAAATGTGTTAAGTGAAGTATTTGATGCTATGCAGTGTGCACCTACAGGAGGAAACATGAGAGCTGAAAAATATGTACTGTTATCTGATGACGAGAAAATTTATAAGCTTTCAGAAGCGATTATGGAAGAATTACAAACAAATCCCGCATGGAAATCCGGTTATGGTGGTGTTTTTAAATTACTTAAAAGAGCATATAATTGTCCTATTTATTTTGATGCCCCTCATGTTATTTTTGTATATGCATCATCGGACAACATGCTTGATTATATTAATATCGCAATACAAGTAACATATGGGAGAATGATCGCGCAATCATTAGGTTTGGGTACATGTTGGAACGGCTGGACCATGAGTGCATTTAGCACCAACAAAAAACTGTTAAAATTGGCAGGTGTCCACGGAAAGAGCTGGGGAGTTTTTACTATTGGATATCCGAATGTGAGGTTTTTACGTTGCCCTCCTCGATCCAAGAAGCGTGTGAAAGGACTAGATTACTAAATTATAAAATCTTTATGCATTTAAATAGAAAAATTGTTAGATTTCGACATCCACATTAACTTCTATTCCCTGTCTTACTGATTCGGTAATTATACATGTTTCCTCAAAAAACATATTTCCATTTTTCATTTTTTTAATACATTGATTTATTCTTTTAAGAGTAACGGGATCAGTAGTTTTAGGTACAATTTTCACATTAATTTTATCAACTCTAGTATACCCTTTTTCAATTTTTTTAAAAGATATTTCTGCGTGAGCTTCCAAATCATCAACAGTTAAATTCCTTTTATTTAAACAAAATAGAAAACTCGCATTTAAACACCCTAATAATGCCATCGCAAGTAGCTGTGCGGCATCGGGACCCCACATTTGGGATTTTTCACTCATGGATTCATCGATAAAGAGCTCTTTGAGCTTATTATGCGCAAGATTTACCTTGAAAATTAAATCCTTCTCTAATATCATGTCTACTGTCACATTTTCTTCACGAACCATCTTAAATCATCTTTAATTTTTTTTATTCTATGATAAATTTTATATATTTTACAACTAAGAGATTAATTAATAATCAAGATTAACTTCTACGTTTATCCCTTCTCGTACCGCCTGAGTAACAATACAATATTGTTCAAACATCTTCTTACATTGGTCTGCGCGTTTTCTTACATCAGGATCGTCAATTTTCGGTTTTATATTCACCTCTATTTTTTTTACTCTCCAGAATCCTTTTTCATTTCTTGCGATGGTTATTTCAGCTTCGGCGTTTAAATCATTTACATTAAAATTTCTTTTCTTTAAACAGAATATGAAGCTCGCACTCAAACATCCTAAAACGGCCGTTCCTAACATTCTCGAGGGATTTGGCCCCAACATATCTACTTCTTCCCGATGTTCCTCGTCAATATAACAATCTTTTACTTTCATTTGACCTAAATCACATTTAAAAAGCATACCACTTTCTAAATTTAATCCGACTTTTGTTTTTATTTCCTCAGCCATATGGTTCTCACAATTTAAAAAATTATGTATCTTAATCAATTTTTATAATTTTATCAAATATTTTGCCTTTTTAATGTTTTTATAATAAAAGATAGGATTTTCATATGGCAAATTCAAAATTGATTAGGATTGGCATTTTGACTGCCCTCTCGTTACATGCCTTTTCATAAAAATTCAAACATCTTTTTATATCGTCAAGCAGAACATTATCAGTCTTATTTGGATTCAATTTTATAGTTATGGAATCGATATTAAATAGTCCTTTCTCATCAGTAATCATGTGAAATTCTGCTTCGGTCATTAATTCCTCCAATTTAAATCCCTTTTGTTTAATACATAATGCTAAACCAGAGTCTAGGCAGGTCAATACGGATTTAGTAAGCAATCTTGTAGGATCTTCCTCAATTAACTTAGATTCTTCTATATTAAATTCTTCAGTTATACAATCTTTTAGTTTTTTTTGATCCCCTAATTCGCATGTAAATTTGAATTCAGGTATGGAGACTTTTGAATCCATTATTTCTTTTAAATCTTTATGCATTCTATTTAGATCTTCAAACATAACAATAATTCTCTACAATATGATTTTTAACTTTTCTTATAATTGAATATGAAGTGATTTTTCAACTATATTATTATATAAATCTTAGCAATGATATTTTAATCTTATTAGAATAAATAGTTAATTTTGCTAGTCTGCAATACTAAAATTAATTTTTATTGGCATCTTTACCGAATTTTTATTACAACTAAATTCATAGAATTTCAAACATTTCTTTATGCATTCTAAAATTTCTTTATTCACTTTTTTAGGATCTACTTTTATGGTAATTGATTTAACATGCAATAAATTATTTTTATCTTTTATTACAACAAAATCGGCTTCAGTACAAATTTCCTCCATTTTTAATTCTTTTTGTTTTATACATAATTCCAATCCTACTTCTAAACAATTTAACACAGATCTTGAAAAGAGCCTTGAACGATCTACAGCAATTAATTCGGATTCCTCTTTATAAAAATATTCAGTAATACATTCTCTTAATTTATTACCATTAATTTCGCACGTGAACTTAAATCCGGGATCTGATAATTTTGAGTCGACAGATTCCTTTATATGTTCATACATTTTATTGAGTCGATCAATCATTATCGATCCTACCTTATTTTTTCCAAATCTTAAGGATTATATTATTAACATATTACTTAAAATTGGCAAATCAAATTATAATTAAAAAATTTAACGATGAGTTTTTTCAAAATAAATAATGAATTTTTCCTTTAATATACATAGTATTTTAATTTATTAAATCCACGGAGTGATATCAAGAGTCTGAATCCATTCTTTTTTCAAATCAAGGATTTGTGGTACAAATTTGTAAATTTCAGCTATTGCACATAGAAAACCTGTTAATTTATGTGCGGATTTATAATTTTGATATAGAAAATTCTTATTATTGATTTTATCAACTATATAATCGAGATATTTTACTATTGCGTTCTGAATTTCTTCTTTTTTATATCCTTTAGTTTGTTTACAACATCTTGTCAAACAAAATATCGCGTCTAGGTCAATACAATATGAATATGGAGTGTCCCATGTTCCAAGGTCTTTTTGTAATAAAAGCGTAGAATCTATAACTTTTTCTGGAAAAGGAATAGGATGTCCTAAGAATTCATATATCCAATAATAATGCACAGCCCCTCCTAATTCATGTTTAGTCAATCGATCTTTTTTTAACCTATGAATCCATCCTAATCTCCAAAATCCTATATCTCTATCGGCATTTTTATCCAGCCATTCAAAATACCAATCAAAGAAATTCTCATGAGGATAAGAATCTGGACCCAAGGTAGCATATATAGCTCCCATTCCCCCACCTCTATGTGAGCCTGGTCAATACAGTAATCCCCATTCGGGTCCTTTTTTCAACCAGTTATACACTTTTTTTCTGGAATTTAGCTTTTCTGAGATTTTAAAGTCATGATCGGGTGTTGAATTTAATAGTTTTAAAACTGAAACTGCGAATGCAGTACTATGTTCTTTAAAGTGATATGCGTAATTAAATCTTCCTTCCCTAAACCAACCGGTATTCTTATCCTGATACAACTTAATAACAGATATCCAATCATCGATTTCTTCATTATTATGAGATTTAATATAGGAGTGTAACTCATTTGGTATTACTAAATTATAAATCATATCACATATGCCGTATAATGAGGGTTTATTCCAACCTCTAACGACTGAAAATTGTCCTGATTGTTTATTGAATTTAAAAGAATCAATCCATCCATGAAGATTATTAAGAAAAGGATCAAAACGATATTTACGCAAATTATTTGGATTATTAATCGTCATAAGATTTAATAATTATTTTGATTCGATCTTCTTTAAATGATAATGTCTTGATAAGTGAAAATATAATCCTAAAAAATATATGAGTGAAATTAGGATATATTCAAAAGCAAGAGCAATAATAAATATCATCATTAATACAAATAAAAATACTTCTATACTTAAGGCAACCTTACTATTATAGTATTTAAAATCAAAATAACTTGCTCCATTTTTGTATTGAGATAAAATTTTTGACAAATTTTCCTCTTCTTCTTTTGACATGAATAATCTCGGGCCAAAGGTCTTCTTAGGAAAATAAAAAAGATTTGTTCCCCAGTCAAACATATCTACAATCACATGCATAAAATAGGCAAATCCACCAATTATTAATGCAGGCCATGAAATCATCAGACCTAATATGATGATAATGACACTTGGAATAATACTGTGTGTAATTAAATTTCGATGGTTTTGGTCTTTAGCATATTTGGCAAAAAATACATCAAAATCGCTTAAAAACGCAGATACCACTATTCCTGCGAATTCAAGGAGGCAAAAACCAAAAAAATGATTAAAAATAGAAGCAATTATAACTCCAATAGCGAAGTGACTATTTATATGGATAATTCTCCCCTACTATTTGATATATTTTTTTTTATTTATTCTTCTTTGCACATGCGTTTTTTCTTGAAACCCATTGGGTCCCGTTGCTTCTACATTAAAAGAGGCTGCTGAAGATGCAAATAAAGCAGCCTTTTCAACTGATTTCCAAATCTTATCAGAAATTATAAATTCATATAAAAAGATCGCAAAATACACATCCCCTGCACCAGTTTCATCAATTACTCCATTGGATTGAAATGCAGGTACTTTTAAAATTTTTTCTCCTTTCTTTAGAACTAATGATCCAGCCTCTCCTAATGTCATAATAAAAATACCTTTAAAATCAAAATAATCAAAATGTTTCATAGCTTTATAGATATTATCCTCCCCAGAAAGAATTTTCATCTCTTCTTCTGAACCTTTCAAAATTAATTTATCGCCGATTAAATTTATAATATTTTCCATGTTTTCTATAATTTTTTCGTCTCTTTCGATAGAAACGTGGCCATTTTCGATTTTCCTTATGAAACCTTGAAGATCAATTCCAATATATGCATTTGGAAAGCATTCCAATATTTTACATATATAAGTAAAAGAAATTTCATTACATAAAGGAGCGAGAATAATTACATCAGGAGGATTTTTAAGATATTTATTCGGAATATTTTCAAATTTAAGATCAGGACTTCTAGATTTAAGAGTTAAAGATCTTGAATGATTGAAGTAATCTAATACAAAATTTGTATTATTAGTATCGGTCCACTTAATCCCATTTAAATCAATATCATTTGCTATTACAATATCTAATAAAGATCTATTAAAATTCAAGCTTCCCAAATTAGAAATAATACTAACTTTAACATCTTTGGTATAAGTTCTTAATGATAATGAGCCAAATGAAACACTTCCACCTAGTGTTGGCTTATGTTCTTTATTAAATCTTATTATTGTATCAATGGCAAAATGACCAACAAAAAAGATTGATGGCGGATTTTTTTTAGTGCTTTTCATTAAGTTTTAGGTAATTTTTTAAGTATTTTATTTTTTTTTATAAAATAAGAGTATTTTTACAAAATAGTGTATTAACTGATAATATTTATTTCAATTATGGATTTCAAAGAAATAAGGATAATTAATAAAGGTTAAAATTTTGGGTATTTATTAGATAGGCAGTTTTAGCCTTTTCTTTTTAAGTCTTCAATAATTTTATCCTTCTCATTTAATGCAATCTTCATTTTATTGATCCTTGCTTGTAAATCTTCAACTAAATTAGACATAGGACCACTCTGAGCTACAGGCTGAGTAGCTTCAGAGGTCTTTAATTCGTTTATAAGGATATCTTTTTCGTTTAATTGGTTTTCTAGCTCTTTTATTCTATTTTCAGAATCCGGTGATAAGCTAATTTCTAATGGTTGCTCTTCCAAGGTTTTTTCTAATTCTAAAATTCTTGCTTTAAATGAAATATTTTCATTTCTGAGATTATTTATTTCTTGATAATCAGTTGAGATCCCTTGCGACTCCAAAGCCTTTTTAAGCTCTTTGTTTTCAGTTTTAAGGGAATCCATTATTCTCTTAGATCTATTTAAATCAGATTGAAGATCTTGACATAACGCTTCCAGTGTACTTACTGATGTTGGAGCAGGTTCTGGTTTTTTAGCAGTAGTCGTAGCTTCTACAACTGGTATCACATAATCTACATCCAATGCAGATTGCTGCTCAGTTACATCTTTTTTTAAATTTGCATTTTCTTCGGCTAACTCTGAGATATGCTGTTCAAGATTTCTAATTTTCTCCTCTAATTCATATATATATCTGTCCTTTTTAGCCAATTCAGGCGATATTTCTGAAGGGGGAGCAATAATTTCGCCCTTTGATTTGTACATTTCATTTTCATGTATTAAACTCTCAATTTGGGCTTTTAAATTCTTTATTTGATTCTCATAATCCGAAATCTGAACTTTTCTTTTTGACAATTCAGAAGAAAGATCTTCAACCAAGGCCTGAGATATCGCAGAATCAGTTTGTGGCATAGTTTTTTTTTTAGCTTCTAGTTCACTTGAAGCTGTTTCTACTGTAATCTTTAATTCAGAAATTTGTTTCTCTTTTTGTTGGAGTTCCTCGGTTTTATCAAGTAATACATTCTGTAATTCTTTCACTTTATTTTTCAACTCGATTACATCTTCACCTAATTTCTCCATGGCTGTCTTACCATCATCTTTTATACGTTCTTTTTCATCTAGTGCTTTCTGAAGAACTTGTTCTGAAGAATGTATTAAATTAATACTTTTATTTAGTTGCTCTTTTAACTGTTCATTTTCTTTTTGTAACATTTCAATCTTCTCAAGTGCATCGCCGATAACAGATGGGCTTTTCATTTCGGTTTTCATTCTTTTTAGCATTCCAACAAAATCCTCATCTTTCTTTTCTTCTGACATCTTATCTCAATAAAAGTTATTTTAATTTATATTAAATTTCATTATTTATATTATTTGATGATAATACCAGAAAAATAACCAACACAATAGTCAAAAGTTCCTGTTTTTTCACTACTTGTGTAATATTTCAAAAGTTTCCCCTTGCTTGCATTTAACCATTTTTTACTTATTAAAATCAGAGTAGTAATTGTCTGGGGACCACAAACGGTAGTTCTTAATGCAGCATCGAGTGTTTCTTTAGGATTTAATTTTTCAAATCCATCAATTACTTTTTGATCTATTTCCTTAAATTTTTTTAACTGTTCTTGACTATGAACATATTCATGTGTCATATCAGATGATGCAACGACGACGACATCCTTATCTGTAGATTTAAGAGCATTTGCGATATCACTAGAAATTTCATCCATTACATTAAAGTTTATCCGAGGTGTAATTTTTATTGGAATTATCTTCAAATCCTTTTCCTTTGCGCAATATTTAATGAAAGGTAGTTGAATTTCAATATTGTGCTCACCAATCAAGAATGCTGAACTATCATTTACAATTTTCTTGCTAGTATCTAATATTTTCTTAGATAACTCATTATCTATCTTTAAATTTCCCAGAGGAGTCTCCCATTCTCCGTCTTCAAATAATGCAATGTTTCTATACCCTCTATGATCGGTCCCTAATATGATAACTGTATCAGGTATTTTTTCTTTAAATAGATTAAGATAGGTGTGTGCCGCACAGGGTCCAGAGTATTCGTGACCTGCATGAGGTGATACACCTCCGATAATAGTTCTAGGTTCTTCAAGATTAAGACTTTCAGGTTTTTCACCTGGTCCGAAATTTTTATCCAAAAAATAACTTTCTAATGCTTCAGCTAACCCCTTTTTTTTATACCAACTTCCGGCATAACCTGCTTTTCTAAATACCATTTTTATAATTCGCAATTTATAGATTTTTAATATTAAATTTATTAATCATTTTGGAATATAAATAATTTTATTCCATTCTTAAGAATTTGAAAGGGTTAATAAATTATTCTAAATAATTCTATATTGATGAGTAAGGAGACAGATAACGAAATTTCGTTGGATGATATTAATCCCGAAGATATACCAAAAAAAATTCCCGCAAAATTTATAAATTCAAGAGTTATAGTTTTTAATCCTCTTTACGCATCTTATCTATACGTAAAAAAAGGGTTTTATGGATCTCCGTTAGGTATTAACAAGCCCAGATTGGAATATTTCTCTAAGCCTTCAGAATTATCTCTTATAGAAGCTAATTATTTACTTGAAAGAGATGAGATAACTGTTCTCGATGTAAAAACAAATCAATTATTAAGTTGCAAAGAACTGTATGAAATTGGGAAAAAAAATCATCATAAATTTGAGGAGAAATATGTAATATATAAAGATTTGAGGGAAAAAGGTTATATTCCAAGACCAGGACTTAAATTTGGAGCAGATTTTGTAGTTTATAAAAAAGGCCCGGGTTTGGAACATTCTCCTTTTATTGTTCATGTTCTTCCACATGACTCAAAAATTAGTGCTATTGATATGGTGAGGGCCGGAAGATTAGCAACATCAGTAAGAAAAAAATTCGTGATTGCGAATCCTTTAACAAACAGTTATTATTTCTTCGAGTGGTTTAAGCCATAAATTAATAAAATAACCTAATTAATAGATTATCATAATCGAGTTAGATTATCATAATCGAGTTTAAAGAATTAATAAAAAAATAGAATAGTCGATATATTTTACTTTATAATAAAATCTAAAATTAAATAATTTTTATAGTAGTGTGAAGACATTAAGAAAATCAGATCCAATATTGAAGAATCTTAATGTTCAACAGAAATACTCGTTATAATAAGTTCTATTTCTTAATCCTTATTTGGGATATTAAAAAGCAATGAAAATTTATCAAAAGTTATAGCAATCTTTAAACAGAAGTATTAATATATAATTCTTAATAAACTAAAAAAAAAACGATATGATACTTATGAATGGTAAAAAAAAATTTTATTCATTACTTGTATTTTACCAATTATTTTTAATTGCGGTTGTATTTTTCACTGTCAACGGAATCATCATTTTTGCGGCAGCTCAGGGTACAAGCTCAGATAATTTAAAGTATTATCAAGCCGGAACAGCAGGAATGCTTGGTTTAGGTGCAGGAATAGCAGTAGGCTTGGGTATACTAGGAAGTGGTTTGGCTTTAAGAACAGTTGGCACCTCTGCGATAGCAACATTGACTGAAAGAGAAGAAGCTTTTTTTAAAGCTTTTTTAGTTGTAGCTTTATGTGAAGCTCTTGCTGTCTACGGGCTGATCATTGCAATACTCTTGTGGACGAAAATCCCAAATATTCCAGCTTAATGGAGTTTTAATATTTATTGCAAAATTTTTGAGGTTTTAGGTGATTATTTAACGAGTGTTGTTGTACCGACTTATGCGTATACATTTATCAGGTCAACCTACTTAAAAAAATTATTAATGGATGAAGATCAACTAAAAAAATTGGGGAACTATTACACAATAGAAGATTTTATAGAATTTATAAAACCCTTTTATCCTGATTTAAATATTAAAGAATATACTATTGAAAATATCGAGCTAGCACTATATGACTTTTTTATCAAGGTAAATGGAAAAATTATTTCGTTTTCTCCATTAAATATGAGAAATTTTTTAAAAGACTATTTACTGAAATATGAAATTATGAATATTAAACAGATCATTTTAGGTTTTATTGTTAATATGAGTCATGAAGAAATACTACGAAATGTAAATTTTTTAGTTGAAGAATATTTAGAAAAAACAGATTTTATAAAAGATTTAATTGAGATTCCAACATTAGAACAGATTCAATTATATATGAAGGGTACCAGATATTATAAAGCTATACGAGAAGGTCTACTTTATTTTAAAAATTACAATGAAGTATTCGTACTAGAATCGTTCTTAGATCAACAATATTATCTAAATTTGGTTAACAGAGAAGGATCATATGATCAAAACGAAAAAAGGATTATTTCATTATTTGATTCATTCATTACTGAAATTTATAATATAAACTTAATTTATCGTGGAATTAAAAATAATATAGACAAAAATTTGTTATCTCAATTCTTAATCAATAAGTATTTTTTCTTCAATGATAAAAAAATGGAGTTTCTTTTAACTCGAGAGAGTTTAGAAGATTTTTTTTCATATATTAATGATACTTTAGGAAGGATTACAGACCTGGAAGGCCTTCAAATCCTTGAATCAGATCGTCCGATGTGGAAACTCGAAAGGATATATAAAGATTATTTTTTTAGTAAGTCTAGATATCAAATACAAGATATTGATGATTTAACAATTTTTAGAATTTTAGAACTGATAATTAGAAAAGAACTTGAAATTAAATATGAAATTATACCAAATGTAGTAAGAATTATTCATGAAAAATTTAGTGTTTTAGAGTAAATTACAAAATTAATATAATTATAAAAAAGAAACGATGCTCCATGAATCTTTTCGAAATGTTAAGTGATATAGAAAAAGTTTATGAAAATTTAATTAATAAAGCAAAAGAAGAGAGTTCTACTGATATTCAATCGATAGAAGAACAATTAGAAAACGATTTAAAATCAACACTTGAAAAAAAAAATGAATTTGTAAATTCGGTTATAAAAGATGTTTCAAAAGAAATTAATGATTATATTGAAAAGTTTGAGAAAAAATTCAGTGAAGCAATAAAAAAGATTGATTTAAATTATCAAAATAGTAAAGATAATTTAGCAGAACTTATTACAAAAAAAATGGGATATGATTTTTAATGTCTGAACAAAAGATTCATATAATTGGGAATGATGAAAGTGTTTTAATGTTTGGATTGTTGGGTTTAGAAGGAACAGTTATTAGTGAGAATGAGAATTTTATGAAACAATTTAAAAAATTGACAAATGACCCTAAAATTGAAATGATCATTGTTGCCTTAGATATTGCAGATGATATCATTGAGTATTTAGTCAATTTTAAATTAAATATAAGAAAACCTTTTGTCATTTATTTACCAGACATTTTTAACTTAGATTTGGAACAAAAGGATGTATTATTAAAAAAGGTTTATGAATCAATCGGAAAGATCTTAAAATAAAAGGGTGTTCTAATATTTCAAAAGAAAAAAGTCTAAAAGAAAGTGTCGGAACTTTAGGAATGTATTTGGTAGAAAGAGCTCAGCTAGAAATTAGTGAAATACATAAGCAAACCTTATTTCAAAAAGCGAAAATTAGAAAAAAAAATACTGAACAAGGAAATAATAGTTCTATGAAAATTAGGCAAAGTTTTGTTGAAGCTTATAACCAATTCTTAAATACACAAATAACAACAGTACTTTTAAAAGCAAAGGAAAGGATTTTAAGTTTAAAAAATAGTTTGCTAAAAGATTTCAAAGTAACTCTTCTAGACTCAATTAAAGCGAGAATTAAAAAAAATTACTCCCATTACATTGATTTTTTATTGAATTATATTAAAAATATTAGTAAAAATATTGATTCTCCTCCTGAAATTATAATCCTGTTTAATTCAAATGATTATAAATATTTTATAAAAAATTCCGAAAAAATTGAGAAATTATTTAAAAACAAAGTAATTATTAAAGAAGATTCAAGTGGTTTTATTGGAGGATTTAAGATATCAAGAAAAAATGCGATAGTTTCTTATGATTACACAATAAATCATTTAATAAATTTACAAAAAACCCTAATTGAAATGCAATTTTCTAACTTGATTACCGACGATGAATATAAAAAATTAGAAAATGAATTTGAAAAATTAATAAATGATAAAAAAAGGAATATTGAGGAATATTTGAGTAAATATGACCAAATCGAATAATGTTTTGAATCTAGGATATATCTCTGCCATAAATGGATCTTTAATCGAAATTAAAGGTTTGGAACACGAAATTCGACTTCATGATTTAGTTAGAGTTTCAAAACATAATGTTTTAGGAGAAGTTATTCAAATATATAATGATAGAATAGTTGTTCAATGTTATGAGAATACCAATAATATGGTATTATATGAAGATGTTGTTGATCTAAAAGAATCTTTATCTATGGAATTAGCTCCAGGTCTTTTGGGAAAAATTTTTGATGGTATTCAAAGACCATTAGAAAATATTTATGAGCAATTTGAAATGGGATTTTTAGAAAGGGGGATTCAAGTACCATCCTTGTCGAGGAAGAAAAAATGGCACTTTATACCGTTAAAAAATAAAAAAGAAGAAGTATTCGAGGGAGATAAAATTGGTTATGTGCAAGAGACAGCTTCAGTTAGACATTTTATTTTAATTCCTCCAGGGGAATCTGGATTTTTAAGTTTTATAAGAGATGAGGGAGATTATACAATAGAAGATAAGATTTATACACTACAGAAAGATGGGAAAGAAAAGACTTATGACATGATACAAAAATGGCCAATCACGAGAAAAAGACCTTTCTATAAAAAAGAAACTCCAAAAGTTCCGTTAATTACGGGAATTCGTGTAATTGATTTATTATTTCCAGTAGCTAAAGGTGGTACTGTAGCAGTTCCAGGAGGATTTGGTACAGGCAAAACTGTGATTCAACAATCATTAGCTAAATGGTGTGATGCTGATGTTATTGTTTTCGTTGGTTGTGGCGAAAGAGGAAATGAAATTGCTGATAGCTTAAAAGAATTTTCAAAATTAGTCGATCCTCGAAGCGGTCGTCCATTACTAGAACGAGTTATAATTATAGCAAATACTTCAAACATGCCAGTATCTGCTCGAGAAGCGAGTATTTTTTCGGGAATAACGATTGCAGAATATTTTAGAGATATGGGATATGATGTAGCACTTATGGCCGATAGTACCTCAAGATGGGCTGAATCACTGAGAGAAATTTCTGGCTTATTGGAAGAAATGCCTGCAGAAGAAGGATATCCTGCATATTTGCCCTCAAAACTTTCAAGCTTTTATGAAAGAGCAGGAATAGTGAAAACTTTAGGAAATAATGAATTGGCAGAAGAAAGCATGGGTTCACTAACTATTATTGGATCTGTATCACCTCCTTCAGGAGATTTTAGTGAACCAGTTACAGCTACCACTAAACGTTTTGTTCAGGCTTTTTGGGCTTTGGATGCCAGATTAGCATATGCTAAACATTATCCTGCATTAAATTGGCTTGATTCATATTCCAACTATCCAGACTATATTTCTACTTGGTGGGACAAAAGAAACATTGACTGGAACCAGATCGATATCGATTGGATTGAGTGCCGTAATGAAGTAAATGAAATTTTATCAAGAGAAAATAATTTAAAAAATGTTGTTCAATTAATAGGAGAAGAAAATTTACCAGAAGACCAGCAGTTGGATCTTTTTATAGCGAAGTTAATTAGAGAAAGTTTTCTTATTCAAAATGCATTTGATAGTATAGACAATTATTCAGATGTTAATAAGTTGTTTGGTCATATAAAAATTATACTTTTGTTATATAAAGAAGCTAAAAATCTCTTAGATGAAGGAATTATTATTGAAGAAATCAAAGATCTTGAAATCATCAATGATATTTTGGGGATTGGAAAATCAATCCCTAATGATGAGTTTTATAAAATAGAGAGAATTAAAGAAAAATTAATTAATGAAATTGAAGCATTAAAACACTCTTATAGTATGATGAGATAAAGATGAGTATTAGCTATAATAAAATAAGACAAATTGCAGGGCCATTATTATTTATAGAAAATGATCATAGTGTGCAATATGGAGAAATTGTAAATATCCATACAGATGGTCAACAAGATCGAATTGGACAAGTGGTAAAAATTGATGAGAATATAATTGTAGTTGAAGTTTTTGAGGATACAAAAGGATTATCTTCAGATAATTCAGAAGTCATTTTTACAGAAGATTCTTTTAAAGCAAAAATTTCAAATGATATGTTAGGTGGTGTTTTTAATTCTTTAGGTAGGCCAATTGATATCTATACGAAAAAAGTTTTGGAATCCGATATTTTAACTGATGTTGAGCGAGATATTAATGGGGCTCCCATAAATCCATTTGCTAGACAATATCCTTCAGAAGTTATACAGACAGGAATATCTACAATTGATGGTTTATTTACATTAATAAGAGGTCAAAAACTTCCTATTTTTAGTGGTCAGGGATTACCACATAATAGAGTTGCTGCCCAAATAGTAACCCAAGCGAAAGTCTTAACAGGAGAACCTTTTTTAGTAATTTTTTGTGGAATTGGAATTATACAGGATGAGGCAATTTTTTTTATGGATCGTTTTCAACAGAGCGGAAATATACAAAATATAATTTCATTTATTAATTTTGCAGATGATCCTGTAATGGAACGATTGATTATACCAAATGTTGCGCTAACAACAGCAGAATATTTCGCATTTGAAAAAGATATGCATGTTTTAGTGATTTTAGTTGATATGACTAATTATTGCGAAGCTTTAAGAGAACTAAGTACAGCTAAGGAGGAAATTCCGAGCAGAAAAGGATATCCAGGGTATCTATATTCTAATTTAGCATCCATTTATGAAAGAACAGGAAAAATAAAGGGTAAAAAAGGGTCTATTACCCAAATTCCAATTTTAACAATGCCGAATGATGATATTTCTCATCCTATCCCCGACACAACCGGTTATATCACTGAAGGACAATTAGTCCTTAATCGTAGTTTACAAAAAAAGGGGATCTATCCCCCGTTCGACGTCTTAGCTTCAATTTCGCGACTAATGAAAGATGCAATAGGAAAAGAAAATACAAGAGAAGATCACGCGGATATTAGCTCTCAATTACTAGCTTCTTATTCAAGTTCACTTGAAGTCCGAGATTTAATATCAATAGTTGGAGAAGATAGTCTTAATTTGGATCAAAAGGCACTATTAAAATTTGGAGAAGAATTTGAGAGAAAATTTTTAAATCAATCATTTGAGGAAAATCGGAATTTTGTAAGTACTTTTTCAATAGGATGGGAAGTTCTCGCTAACATTCCACAAAATCAATTGTATCGAATTCATCGAGAGTTAATTGAGAAATATTATCCATCAAAGGTGTAAAATATTAGTTTTAAAAAATTAAATCAAACAAAAACCAATTTAATTAAGTTAATGAAACAGTTGGAATTTGTTAAAAAAGGAGAAAATTTTTTAGAATATAAACAAGAACAATTAATGGAACAAATTAACCATACTTGGTCAGATTATAAAATTTCTCAATATAATTTTTATGATTTGTATAGAAAATCTTTATTAACCTTAAATAATGCGTATAAGGAAATGGGAAAGCGGAGAATTAAATTAATAAGTAAGATTAGTGAAATCCAGTTTAAACCAATAATTAACATCAAATATAAAAAAGAGATTGGGATTTTATTTCATTATATTAATTATGAATTAAAACAAGAAAAAAAGCTTCCCTCATATTCATTTGACAACACAAGCCCTCAGCTTGATGATCTAATCCTCGTTTTAAAGGACTTTTTTAATAAACTCATTTTATTTGCTGAAAAAGAAAATATTATGTTAAAGCTTGCATTTAATTTTAAAAAAATAAGCAGAAGAATAAATGGGATAAGGAATGTAGTCAAACCTGAATTAGAATCGAATATAAAAACAATTAAAAATACTTTAGAAGAGCTTGATAGAGAAAATTTTGTGAGGTTGAAAAAAACAAAAAATTTAGTTAAAAAAGAGATTATAACATAGTTAGGATGGGAAAAATGAAAGTTACTAATGAAATGTGTCTTTTCAATATAATTATAGACGAGAGATATCAAGAACTTTTATTAATTAAACTTGCCGAATTAAAAGCTATTCATATAAAATCAAAACCAATTTATCAAAAGGAAGAGAGTACTAAAAAGGAGGATATTATAAGTTTAAGAGTGAATTTAGATAACTTATTCAAAAAACTAAATATTTATGAAAATGATTTTAATGAAATTAGGTTAACAAGTAAAGTAAAAATTGATTTTACAGCAAAAGACTCATCAGAACTTATTACTAATCTTTTAGAAGAAGTATATTTTTATACAAATCGTTTCAATGAATTAGAAAAATATATTTCAACAACACAAATAGAATTTGAAAAAATAAAAATCATAAATGAAACATATCAACTCCTTGATACAATTAATTTATCACGTAATAACCTCTCAAAACTAAATTACTTTAATATTCAAGCATATACAACTTTTTCAAAAAATTTACCCAACTTAAAGACAGTTTTTGAATTCACTGAATTTCCTAATATAATTCGCACGCAAGTTATTTCAACCGATAGAATAGTTTTTTTTATAGTGTATCCAAAAGACAGAGAAAAAGATTTCAGAGAAAGACTTGGAGTCGTCCATGCAGAAGAAGTTCCTATATTAAAAAAATATTTGAATTCTGATGGTATAAATTTCTTACGAGTTAATAGAGAAATTGATGTCATAGAAAATACATTAACGAAATATGAAATGGAATTAAAAAGAATCAGAGACGATAATTTACCAAAATTTGCTGCTATAAATGAAGTTGTATATAATCTTGAAGAATTTAGCTGGGCAGAAAAACAATTTGAAGATTTATCATTTAATCGTCTTAGATTTAGATTTTTTGTACCTCTAATGAAAAAAGAAGAAGTAAAAAAGACGTTATATGATAATTACGGTCAAAAAATAAATGTTAGAGTATTTAATATCGAGAAAAGAGGTCAAATAACTGAAGATTTAGATACTCAAAGCTCATCAGAAGATAAATCAATAAGATCTGGAGCTGCTCCTAAAAAGGTAGTTAAGGAAAAAGAGGAAGATTCAGGAGCACAGAAAGATATTATGGATGAGACCCCAACGATGATGAAACACAATCGGATAATAAGACCTTTTGAAACTTTAACGAGAATGTATGGAATCCCCTCTTATTCTGAAATAGATCCTACCCCATTTTTATTTATTACGTTTCCCTTGTTATTTGGAATCATGTTTGGAGATATTGGACATGGATTAGTTTTAGCTATTGCTGGAATTGTCGGTTCAAGAGTTTTTAAAAAACGAGGTGGAGATTATGTTAATTTTTCTTGGATAATTTTTTGGTGTGGATTATGGGCAATTTTAGTAGGGTTTCTTTATGGTGAATTTTTTGGCACTGAAGAGATTTTAGGATATCATTTAATGCCTGTTCAAATACCCCTCCCCTTTATTGGACCTATAACCTTTTATAATCCTATAAATAACATCATGACTATCTTTATTATGGCTATATTTATTGGAGTTTTTCATCTTAACTTAGGATGGCTTCTTCAAATTATAAACTTATGGAAAGCATCTAAAAAATATCAAGCATTTACCGAAACCTTAATGAAAATGCTATTTTTAGATGGAGGGATTGTATTAATTTTTGTATGGGGGATAAATTTTAATGCATGGCTCACACCTGTTCCTCCTACTCCTTTTCCTCCTATTTTACTGCCCATACTCCCCGGAATTTTACTATTACTATTTAAACCCTTTGGGAAATTGATTGGTATCTCATATATGAAAGAACAGACATATGGTGCATTATTGGGAGAAGGATCAATGGATACTTTTGAAACTGTTTTATCTGTTCCGAGTAACGTTCTTTCTTATACACGATTATTAGCTTTGTTATTAGCGCATTTATCTTTAATGCTTGCTATAGAAGCTATGATTAACATTTTACCAAACCAAGAGTCAATACTTGTACAGGTACTAATAATAATTGGTTTAATTTTAGGGAATATTTTAGTAATTCTTTTAGAGGGAATACTTGTATTTTTAAATGCAATAAGGTTACATTTTTATGAATTCTTTTTTAAATTTTATGAAGGAAGAGGAGTTGATTTTGTCCCTCTCATTTTAAAAAGTGACTTTTCTCAAATTTCGTTCAATATTGATGCTGTGAAGGATGTAGTCTCCAAAGAAATTGAAAAAGAAATTGAATCTGAAGAAACTAGAAAAGAAATTGAAATGGCAAAGAATTATATTTCTAAGAAATTTTTTTAAAAAATTAATTAAATAGAACATGACAGTTGTAAATACTGATGTAAAAAGAAAGAAGTCTTGGAAACGTAATCTCATTAAAGTAATTTCGATAATTGTATTTATAATTTTTCTATATGAATTATATACTGTTTTAATGAACCTTGGGGCTTCTCTTTTACTTGCCCTGTTAATAATGCTTTTTCCAACTTTAGTTTTTATAGGCGTGTTAGTCAGAGATAAAAGTAAACCTTTTTTTTCCATGTTTAAGAAAAATAAAAATAACTCAAAAAATACATCCAAAGAAGATTTTTTAAGCGTGTATGAAAAATATCATCCTCAGCAAAGGAGAATTGATACTATAAATATTCAATCTAAATATCGCAAACCAATTATTCGTAAGTGTAGTAATTGTGGAATAATTGTCCCGGGATTTGCAAAAAAATGTCCTAATTGTGGTGAAAATATAGGAACTTGAATAATAGGAAACGTACTTTTGAAGATAATGACCGAATATGAAGAAAATTTAAATCATGGGTTTATTTCTGCTATTCATGGTACTTTAATAGAGGTAAAGGGTTTAAAAAAACAAGTACGTCTTTATGATTTAATTAAGATTGTTAATCACAATATTTTAAGTGAAGTAATTCAAATAAATAAGGATTCTTTAATTGCTCAATGTTTTGAGAATACTTCAAATTTAAAATTAAAAGAAGAAGTAATTACCTTGGGAGAACCTTTATCTATGGAATTAGCACCTGGTCTTTTATCGCATGTGTTTGATGGGATTCAAAGACCTTTAGAATTAACTTTTCAAAAATATAGAGAAGGTACCTTAAAGAGAGGTTCAGAATTCAAACCTCTATCACGGAAAAGTAAGTGGCATTTTATTCCCGAAAAAAAGCTTAATGATAAAATATTAGGGGGAGATGTAATTGGAACTGTTCGAGAAACTCAAACCATAGAGCATAAAATTTTAGCTCCCTATGATTCTTCTGGAACATTATCCTTTATAGCAAAAGAGGGAGATTATACTATAATTGATGAAATTTATAGATTAAAAAAAAATGGTGCGGAAAAATCTCTATTTATGCTCCAAAAATGGCCCATTACTAAAAGAAGACCGTTTAAAAAGAGACTAACTCCAGATAAACCTTTACTGACAGGAATAAGAACAATTGATTTATTATTTCCAATAGCAATGGGTGGTACTTTTGCTGTTCCCGGAGGATTTGGAACTGGTAAAACTGTTATCCAACAAAATATCGCTAAATGTTGTAATGCAGATATAATCATCTATATAGGATGTGGAGAGCCAGGAAATGAAATTGCGAATATTTTACAGCAATTTATGGAAAAAATTGATATTAAGAGTAAGCAACCGCTAATAAATCGAACAATTGTCATTGCTAATACTTCAAATATGCCTGTTTCCGCACGAGAAGCAAGTCTTTTTTCAGGAGTGACTATAGCTGAATACTACCGAGATATGGGATATGATGTTGCTATCATAGCAGATAGCACATCAAGATGGGCAGAATCATTGAGAGAAATATCAAGTTTATTAGAAGAAATGCCCGCAGAGGAAGGGTATCCTGCTTATTTACCTTCAAAACTTTCAAGCTTTTACGAACGCGCTGGAGTAATTAAAACTTTAGGGAAAGATCCATCGGGGAATGATATGAGAGGTTCTTTAACTATTATTGGTTCTATCTCTCCTCCAGGAGGAGACTTTAATGAGCCGGTTACGGCAGCGACTAAACGTGTTGTTCAAGGAATTTGGGCATTGGATTCTAAATTAGCTTACTTAAAGCAATATCCTGCAATCGATTGGCTAAATTCATATTCAAACTATCCAGAATATCTTAAAGAGTGGTGGAATGAAAGAGATATAAAATGGGATGAGATAGATTTAGATTGGTTTGAATGTCGCAATCAGATAAATGAAATTTTAAGTAAAGAAAATGAACTTAAATTAGTCTCTCAAATAACAGGAGAAAGTAATGAATTTGAGAATCAAAATTTCGATATATTTATCGCAAAAATTATTAGAAATGGATTTTTAATACAAAATGCTTTTACTGAGGTAGAGGTTTATACAGATTTCAAAAAATTATTGGGAATTATAAAAATTATGCTTATACTTTATAATCAGGGTAAAGAACTAAATAAACTTGGAATTTATGTTGAAGATTTATTAGATAATGAGCTCTTAAATAATATCTTGAGTATGGGTAAATCAATTTTAAATGATGACTTTGATAAAATTGAAAATATAAAAAATAGATTAATTCACAAATTATATTCTTTTTACAGTTAAAAGTATTATCGCAAAAACAACCTTATATACCTCAATTTTAAAAGAAAAAGAAGGAAAACTTCTCTTAAGTTTCTGATTTTTTTTAATACTTGTCTTTTTTTATACAAAAATAAAATATTTATGGTAAAAGTTTTTTAATTTTTATAGTAAATGGAGTAATTTTTCTTAAAATGATTTTTCAGGGACTCTTCAATATCTTAGAATTGTATTCTACTCAAGAAGAATTTTTTTATGATAAAATCGATAGATATTTTCAAGATAAAATTAGTAATATTTTTGAAGAATCAATAAAAAAAAATAATGATTTATCTAAAAAACTTAAAGAATCAGTATCAATACTTGAAAAAGAATTTATTAAATTGGGTTTTAAACCAAATGAATTTGAAAATAAAACTTCAAATCATTTCTTAATAATTAATAAAAATGAAAAAAAGGAAATTATTACTATAATTGACCTATATAAAAAAAAAATCGCTCCTCTTGTATATGAAATTTTTTTGGAGAAAATTTTTCATTATCTTGCTGACATAGATACAGGAGCAATAATGCTGTACTTAAAGTCTGAGGGACTTCTCCCGATTGAATTTATTTTAGAATTGCGAAATTTAAAAAATTCATACGATCAAAATCCCAAGAAGAAAGAAAATTTAAGAAAATATATTCAAATTCAAGAAAATATTATTCAAAAATTTAGCGAAAATAAAAATAAAATAGAAAGTCTAGAGGACTTAGATAGTCCTCGAGATAAATTACAGTTAATATATCTTATTTATAGGATTATTGATTTTGTTTATATGCAAAGAATTTTTGATTTTTCACATATTAAAAACTATATTAAAAATAATGTTGATGAATGGTTAGAATCAATTCCATTAGTTAACTTAAAAAATCCTGATCAATACTTCTGTGGTATCTATTTGGCTAAACGTTTTGGTATTAAACTCGATAAAAAAAAAGTGCATGAATTTTTATTGAACCTCTACGAAGAAATTATTGATGAATTTGAAGCACCCCTCATTGAGGCAACAGATCAAGTATACTATTATTTCAAGTCTACCGAACTTATAAAACTATGGTTAACAGAAGAACAGCTTAAACCAATAACCATAATTGATTCAAAATTCTTTGAACCCTCATATTTAAAAAATTTAGAGACTTCCCAATTAGTTATTATTCTCAAAATTTATCATCTTCTTAATCTATATGAAAAGATTGAAATTCAAAAAATAAAATCGATTTTTGATGAATTGGATACACGAATTTCTCCTGAAGGAGTAAAACAATATCGTGACGGATTTTTCTCCTCTGAATCTACATATTATGTAATTTTCTCAAATTATATGGCAAATTCACTCGATAAATTAAAAGAATTCGATCTTTTAGAAAGCATCGTATCTAGAATTTATAGAAATTTAGAATTATGTAATTTTTCACAACAGACAAATTATGATTTGTTGAGCGAAATATTTTACTCTTGCGAGAGTTTAAAACTTTTTAATTGTATAGAGACAAAGCAAATGATAATACATCTAGCTAATTATTTACTTCCTCAAGAAATTGTTAATAAGATATCAAAGATTGAAGATTTTTCAGCAGTTACCACAGCTAGATTTAGACATTTAAAAGTCAATCGATTCACTGGTGAAACTATTTATTAATAATTGCTTTAAATAAAAAAAGAAAGCAAAGATAATTATTAAAGATTCAGCTGTATAATAAAATACGAACCTCATCTGCTATATCATGTATCCTATCTGCTAAATCTTCTAAAATAATGATTGAATCTTTAATTCGTAATAATTTTCTTATTTCAAGATCTTCCTCTTCATATAAATAATTAGAGAATTGTCGAAAAATTAGATCAATTTGGTTTTCAATTTCATGGATAGCAGTTGTATTTTTAAAAACTTCATCCCGATTGTCTCTTAGATTCTTAATCGCCAATTTTAAAACGTCCACCATTTTTATAATTTTATTTAGTAACTTCTGATATCTCTTCTTTATATCATCATTTATTTTATAGTCAATAGAGGCTAAAATATCTACAAATTCAAGGGCATTATTTATCACATTATCCATCTTTAAAACTAGACCTAAATATCCTCCTAATCCTTGAGGTCCTGCTTCGCCGAATTCCTTGATAATTTTAATTTTTATTGCATCAGCATCTTCTTCAGATAATTGCATTTTTGCCTTTTTTTTATCCAAATTTTTCTTATTTCCTTGATAATTTTCAGCCCAGCCTGAATAAAACACCGACATATCACTTATTACATCATATATAATTCTTGAATGCTCAATAAGCATTGTTATCATTTCATCTTTGATTTTATGGCTCATAGCAATCGCATTAAAATTTTTTTAGTCCTAATTATCTTCAGTAAATTTAAATTTTTTATTACTGCTTATGTTAATAATATTATAGGTGACTAAAAAAATTAATAGTTTTAAAGAAAGAATCTAAAATATATCATTTATATTACTTTATATTTATGACAATTATTTTAAAATTTCTAACATAAAATGATAAAAAAGCTAAAAACATATAACGAGATAACAAATTATTCTCAAATTGCTCGGAGGTATTTTGTTAATAATTTTTATGATGGAATGCTCACAATTATGGGGATTTTGTTAGGTTTCTTAGTTTTCTTACTTCAAAATCCAAATCAACCTATCTTATCTTCCTATGTGATATTAACAGGCATGGGAACGTCAATTTCAATGTTAATATCAGGAATTTCTGGTTCCTATCTCTCTGAAAAGGCGGAGCAAAAAAAAGGAAGGAAGGAGTTAGAACGTGCAATGGGTATCATTGTTGAAAAAGAGGAGGAACAAGAAGCAAAAGATTCTATGGAAAATGAGGTGGAAGAAATTCAGAAAGCAATGGTTATACCCGTAAATAAAAGAAATACCATTAGAAAAAGAAAATATTCACTTAAAAGAAAAAGAATGGAAAAAAAAGCTAAAACCCTCCATGAAAAAGCGGAAACTTTTACGGGAATTATCGTTTCAATAGTTAATGGAATTAGTCCATTTTTGGGGGGAATTGTGGCGATTCTTCCATTTTTCTTCGTAGAAGAGGCAGGATTGACCTGCTTTATCACTTCTTTTGTAATCATATTTATCTGTATTATCTTTTTAGGGATATTTTTAGGGTATATCTCCGAAGAGTCCATTCCTAAGAATATTTTGCAAATGGTTGCTGCCTTTTCTTTAACAATAATAATTACGGTTTTAATTTTGGGATAATAATACAGTAATTTCCATTTTATATCAAAAAATTTATTTTTAGGACTTCATTTTCCCTTTTATAAATTACAAGCGAGAAAAGTTAACATTGAAAACTATTGGAATAGATATAGGGTCCTTGGCCACAAAAGTTGTGCTCTTAGATAATAGTACTTTAATTGACTTTCGTATAGATAGATCCACTCATGATTTTAAAAGAATTGGTCATAATTTATTTGATGATATCTTAGAGAAAAATAATTTAAAAAAGTCTGATGTGTATGTCATGTCGACGGGATATGGCAGAAATTCAATCGATATTGCTGATGATCGCATTACTGAAATTACAGCACATGCCAAAGGGGTACAATATTTCTTCCCGGAAGCACATTCTGTAATTGATATAGGAGGTCAAGATAGTAAGGCTATAGTTATTTCAAAAAAGAGTGGAAATGTCATTGATTTTCAGATGAATGACAAGTGTGCGGCAGGAACGGGCAGATTTTTAGAAGTTATGGCCCACGCTCTTGATGTATCCTTAGATGAGTTCGGGAAATTAGCTTTAAACTCGAAAAAACCAGCATCCATTAGTTCTACTTGTACTGTTTTTGCTGAAAGTGAGGTTATATCTCTCTTTGCCCGAGGGATCTCTAAGGTAGAAATCGCTGGCGGAATACATAAATCAATTGCGAGAAGAGTAGCAGGAATGGCAAAACGCATTGGAGTCGCCCCACTTTTAGTTTTTTGCGGTGGAGTTGCGAAAAATATCGCAGTTAAAAAATATTTAGAAGAGGAATTGGGTTTTGAAATTGTGAGACCTGAATATCCTCAACTTACAGGAGCCATTGGAGCAGCTTTAATCGCGCAAAAAGATAGAAACTAAAAACTTTTCTAATTCTATTCACCTTTTATTAAAACATATTACATACTCTTTTTATATTCAAAAAATTAAATAATAGAATTTTATTTTGAATCACTTATCACAAAATTATATATAACATAAGAGAGAGACAAAATAACAGAGAAAACCATTAAGTTTCTAACAAGTCTTCTTCTTAAAGTATTAAATAAATAATTCATTTAATTGATCTATGGGAAGATTAGATGGAAAAGTAGCATTAATAACTGGAGCAGCCGGTGGAATAGGAAGAGCCACTTCAAAACTCTTTATAGAAGAAGGAGCCAAAGGAGTCGTAATGGCTGATATTTGGGATGAAATGGGAGAAAAAAAAGCCGAGGAGCTTGGACCTAATGCAATCTATGTTCATACTGATGTGTCTCAGGAAGCCGATATAATAAAAGCTATTGATCTCGCTATAGAAAAATTCGGAAGACTTGACATCGTATTTTCAAATGCTGGTAATCCCGGTCCTGTAGGAGTAATTGAGGATGTTCCGACAGATGAATTTGACCGCACTGTTGCTATTCATCTTCGTGCTGCATTCTTATTTATGAAATATTCAATACCAATTATGAAAAAACAAGGTTCAGGATGTTTTATAACTACAAGTTCCGTAGCGGGTTTTCAACAGGGATTAGGCACGCTACCATATTCACTTTCTAAAGCGGGAATTATACAGCTTACGCGAATTGCTGCTGTGGAATTAGGACCGTTTGGAATTAGAGCAAACGCAATCGCACCGGGAGGTATATCAACTGGTATTTTTGGTCAAGGAATCGGTTTATCCCCCGAAGTAGCTGTAAAATTTGGGGAATTTATTAAAGAAATTCTTGCCATTTTTCAGCCTATTAGACGTGCTGGTTTACCGGAAGATATTGCTTATGCAGCCCTATTTCTAGCAGAAGATACTAGTAGTTTTATTTCAGGAGTAACCCTTAAAGTAGATGGTGGACTTTTATCTGGGAGGGTACCACAAGATCCTGAAGATTTAATGGAAAAATACTTTAATATCATAAGACAATTAGATCCTGAAGATCAGAAAATATTTTTCTCCAGGATACAAGAAAGCACTAAGAAGATTATTGAGGATATGAAATATATGACACCTGTAGCTCGAGAACAAACATTCAAAGGGATGCAGAAATTAGCGAAAAAACAACAAGAGCTCATGAAAGGATTAAAGAAGAAATAAGAATAATTAGTTGATTTGTATTATTTTTATATTCAAAACATTTTACATACTCGTTTTATGGTCAAAAAGTTTAATAAAAGAATTTTATTTTGAATATAAAAATGAATCATTCAGAATTTTTGGCTGAATTTCATAGTTTCTTAAAAGAGAAAAAACGAGAAGGAAAAAAAATTGTCGCTTTTATGGCACATGAAAATATCCCGGAAGAATTAATTGACGCGGCAGGCTTTTTTCCTTTAACTCTTCTCTTTGCGGGAAATGATGAGTTAATGAATGCGAGCCATGACTATTTACCGCCATCTACTTGTAGTTTTGCTCAGAGTTGTATTGGATTGTTTTCCATAAAACCAAGCCAATTTAATTTTTTAGAACTGATTGATTATTTTGTTATTTCGAATCACTGTGTTCTTAATATATGTGCGTCAGAAATCATTTCAAAGTATTTTTCAATTCCCAGACTGAACTTTTATATCTCTTATACCCAGGATGATAATGCGTTTAAGTATTATAACCTCGAATTGTTAGATTTTAAAAGTCAATTAGAAAAGATAAAAGGTTCTGAAATAAACAATCATGACTTATTAGAAAGTATTAAAAAATATAATAGATTTAAGAAAAAACTTTCTGAACTCAATGAAAGTAAGTTGAGCGGTACTAAGAAATTAGAAATTTTTCAAAAAGCAATGCTATACGGTCCTGATTTCCTGCCGGAATTAGAAAAACTAACTCAAGATAATATAAGTAATGAAGACCAGGGACTATGTAATTCAAAGGACTTAATCCTAACCGGATGCTCCGTGTTTATTGGGGATTATTTAGGCGACTTAATTGAGGAAAGTGGAGGGAATATTGTAATTTTCGATACGTGGATTGGGAATAGATATTTTTCACAAATTTTTGAAGATAATATTCTAAACTCCATTTCAGACCCAATCGAATTATTAGTCCATAGATTTAAGAATAACGTATTTGGAGATCATTCGGTTCCTTTTTATTTAGAAAATAAAATTACACAAATTGAGAAAATTTATAAAAACTATAAACAAAAGACGGGTAAAAAATTGGCAGTTATAAATCACATCATAAAATTTTGCGATCATATTTCAATCATGTCTGTGTTTTTGAAGAATAGACTGCAAGAAAAAGAAATTCAGGTGCTGAACTTGGAACGCGATTATAGTAAATCAATCCGGGGACAATTAACTACACGAATAGAGGCATTTTTGGAGATGATTTAAAAAATGAGCGTTTTTGCTGATGATATTGTAAGGTTCAGTTCTGTGTTAAAAATAGCTTATAATTTCTTAGCCGGCAGAGACTACCTGAAGAGGAAAAAATTTAGGGAGAAGAAAAAATTAATATCCATTGCCCTGCCATTTTCGGATTTAGCTTTTGCTGCTGGGGGAATTCCTGTCTTTCCGATTAGAATGGAAATTCTTGACATAAATAAATATCTCGTGTATTTAGGTTCTGCTGGAAGTATTTTCGGATGGAAACAGGTCTCTGACTTTTTAGGGTTTATTAAGAGCTCGGGCATAAATGAGCTTAGTAAAACGGTGGATAAAATCATTGATGATGCTATCGACGTAATTAATAGAAAATACAATGAAGTTTATGAACTTGGGATTGAAAGTGGCATTTCCAGCGATTTCTGTTATGGAATAAAATCTCTATATGGAATGCATGTGTCAAAAGGAAAGAATTGCGATGCGGTTTTAAATTTTACAATCCGATGTAGCGCTTATAATAAATACTTAGAAAGTTTAAAAACAATTGAACATCCTCCGAAACAGATATGGGTGGATATTCCACCGAGAAATATCGGGAATTCCTTGGAAATATTAATGGATAATATTTCAAAGGCAATTAATCAATTAGAAAATTTAACAGGAATCACATGTAGCGATAATAGACTACGGGAACATTTCCAAATCAGCAATCAAGTAAAGAAATGTTATAAAACAATTTTACACGATATAGGCACTTCTGATTTTTATCCCTGTAATCCGGCAACTTTTGCTGAAATCTTGGTTCTATTAAATCACACCTTCCAGGATTACAACTCAAATGCTCAGAGATATGCAGATAATATGAACCATTTAGTGAGTGAAATGAAAGATAGGATAAGAAATGGTATTGGAATGGATGTAAGCGATAGACCTAAAATCTTGGTAACCCCCATGTTTGGAGGATGGGAACCGCAGATAACCGAAATTATCTATGAATTAGGAGGACGGGCATTATATGCCGATTGGGATATGCTCTGCCTTTTAGAAGAAATAAATGTTTCAAGGAGCTCAAATCCTATCGAAGAATATGCAAAATATCTGCAAAAAGCAACCTCTATGGGAGTGGGGTGTGATAATAACACGCTGACAAATTCATATTTAAGAAATGCGGAACAAATGAAAGCTAACGGCTTAATTTTCATTCAATTATTTGGCTGCCATTCAATATCAAATTGTTATGCGATGTTAAGAGAAAAGATCCGCCGAGAACTTGAGATTCCTACAACAGCTCTCACTTTTAATAAGATTGGTGAAAATGTGGAACAAGTTAAGACCCGCTTAGGAGCTTTTATGGAAATGTTCAATTAAAACTTTCCGTAAGAAAATCTCTCTTATATCTTTCATACTCTTAAAAGTAACAATTAATCTTCTTATTTTCTTAAATATTCTCAAAAGTTTTATTACAAAACTATTATAATTTTAAAATATTAATTCTCATCTATCTATAAAAATAAAGGCAGCATTGGAGTTTATTGGAAAATGAGTATATACGCCGATGACGTTGTAAGTTTTACCTCTGTATTAAAGATTGCGTATAATTTCTTGACTGGTAGAGAGTATCTAAGAAAGAAAAAGATTAGGGAGAGGAAAAACCTAATCTCTGTCGCGTTAGGTTTTCCAGATTTAGTATTTGCTGCCGATTCTATACCCGTTTTACCCATTCGAATGGAATCGTTTAAGATTAATAAAACTCTATTAGCTTTAAATTCTGCCACCTCTTTTTTAGGCTGGGATTTAACATCGAAATTATTAGAACAACTTAGAAAGTTTGACGTATTAAAGGTTGCGGATCATATTATTAGTGATGTTATCAGTTCTACCAATAAAAAATATAACGAAATGTACGATTTAGCAGAAGAGAATGCTGTTCCGACTGAATTGTGTTATGGTATAAAAACACTTTATGGGATGCATATTTCAAAGGGAAAAGATATCAATGCAAATCTTAATTTTGCTATACGCTGTAGTGAATGGAATAGGTTCTCAGAATCGTTAAAATTAATAGTCCCTAACCAGATTTGGATTGACATACCTCCTAAAGAGATAGGGAATAATAAAAGGGCTTTAGAAATTATGGTAGATAATCTTAAGAGGGCAATAACTGAAATCGAAAATATTACCGGTAATGTAATTACTGACAATAGTCTAAAAAAGCAATATCGTATAGGAAACCAGGTTAAAAGGTTTTATAAAACAGTTCTTTATGAAATAAGTGCCTCCGATTTTTATCCCTGTAATCCGGCAACTTTTGCCGAAATTTTGGCATTGCTAACAATCACATTTCAAGATTATAATTCTAACGCTCAGAGATATTTAGAAAATATGAGTCAATTAGTAAAAGAGATGAGAGAAAGAATTAGAAATAGAATTGGAATGGATGTTAGTAATATGCCTAGAATTATTCTAACTCCGATGTATGGGGGGTGGGAACCATATATTCATGAAATCATTTATGAATTAGGAGGCAGAGTTTTATATGCAGACTGGGATATCTTAGGATTTCTTGAAGAAATACCTGTGTCAAATAATTCGGATCCTATTGAAGATTATGCGCGATTTCTTTTAGATGCTTCCAGAAAAGGAATAGGATGTGATAGTGAGAATTTAACTAAGTCCTATATAAAAACAGCTAAAAAAGTGAATATTGACGGATTCATTTTCAATCAAGTATTTGGGTGCCATACATTATCGAATATTTACTCTACTTTACAACAGAGAATAAGAAATGAACTTGATATTCCTGCATTTGTAATAAGCTTTAAAAAAATTGGAGAAGATGTTGAACAAATTAGAACTCAATTGAGTTCTTTTATGCAAATGTTCAAATGAGAAATGAAGTTTTAATAAGAAAAAATAGAAAATTAACTCCCCCATAGATCCGAAGGCTTTAATAAGTGAGGTTCTTCTTCTTCCTTTTTCTTTTTTGCTGCTTCTGAGGGATCAACCCACTGGGTTGATTCTGATGATGCAGCAGGTGCCTTTGCTCCCGCTGGAGCTGTTAATCCAGGAGGAGGAGTTAAACCAGCACCTGCGGTTATAGGTTCTGGTTGTTGTTGAGCACCTTGAATTGCTATGGGAACTGCATAGGTACCTGATTGTAGAATCTTTAATTCACTTAACACTTTCTCAAGATTCATAGATTGAACGCTTTTATTCATAGTATCCATGATTTCTCTTAAAGATTTTGAAGTTTCTCTTAAACCTTTCGGGTTAATACCTGTAAGTAAAGAGTCTAAATTAGCATTTATACTTTCATTCAAATCTTTTAATGAATCTAAAACTGTTTCCCAGTGTTTATTCATTTGAGACTCGATTGCTCTTATCATTTTTATTGTTTCATTCATAAAGTTTACGTGCGCTTCATAACGTTCTTCATCTTTCGCACGTAAATCTGAAATAATCATAACTAACTTTCTTAACGCTTCTTTTTCTGATTCTGACATTACGGCTTGTTCTCTTTTATTTTAATTCTTATTATAATTAAGATATTTTAGTAATATATATGTATTTGTTTAATAAAAGATACTAAAACTTCTTTTTATATTTTAGTTTTAGTGAATTTATAGCTGTTTCTAAAAAAAACAAATTTTATTTTTGGTTTTATATATTTCTAAATCATGAAAATTGGTCGAACTATTGATGAATTTGAGGTAGGTATGAAAGCTGAATTTTCCCATACCTTTACTCAAGAAGAAACTGAAATTATGGCGGATTTAATTGGTGATCATAATCCATTTCATTATAACGGGGAATTTATAAGGAACACTCGGTTCAAAAAGCCTATTGTTCACGGACTTCTGATAGGAGGAATGATTAGCCATTTTGGAGGCGATCTTTTTCCCGGACCAGGTTGTCTTGCTGAAGCAATTTCATTTAAGTTTTTAAGGCCAGTATTTTTTGGAGATACAATTCATGCCATCGCAACTATTACTGAAGTAGATAAAAAACAGAAACGTTTAATTTTCTCAATGACTTGTTATAATGAAAATGGAGAATGTGTATGTGAGAGTGAAGCAATATGTATCCCCTATTAAATTGAGGTGGGAGATTAAATATGAAATTAAATAAATTAAAGTCTGTGGCTTATAATGCTATCAGAACCTCAACTAGTGATGATATAGGATACCTCCTTGATCCTTTTGAACATTATACTCCTGAATTTGATATTGAAGTTGATTTGATCTCGGGTAAAATAACTCCAAATATGGAAGGAGATAACGTAGAAAGATATTACATGGCAATTTCGAAATGGTTTCATGAAGTATTGCCAAAAGAGGGGATCCCGATTGAGGTTATTGATGAAGCTCTTATAAAACTATCTTCTAAAGAAAAACGTTGTATAATTAGAGCACAGGGGAGAGAATTCACATCATTTATTGAATATAAAAAATAATTTTGTTAGATTGTTTTCCTTATTTTTAGAAATAGTAAAATTGTAAAATAAAATATTAATAACTAATTTTTAATTAAAATCTGATTTAAATATAAGGTAGCATATCTTCTTCTTTAATCAATTAAATCACCTTAAAAAATATTAATTACCAAAATGTCGTCACGAGAAATAAATTGGCCTAAACATCCTAAAATTCTCGAGATTAATACGTGGCCGTGGCTTAATAGTTTATCGGAAAAATATAAGTTAAACAAGTTAATTAAGTTAAATAATATACCTGATGAAGTTTTAGAGAATGATTTTAAATATTTTAATGTAATTTGGCTTATGGGGGTGTGGGAAAGAAGCCCACAGGGCAGAAATATTGCGATTGAACATCCAGATTTGCAGGATGAATATCGAAAAGCTCTAAAAGATTTAAGTAAAGACGATATTGTAGGGTCACCTTACTCTGTTCATTATTATCGTGTTGATAAATATCTAGGTGGAAATGCAGGTTTAGATTCTTTTCGAGAGAAATTAAAAGATCGCGGTATGCTTCTAATTTTGGATTATGTTCCTAACCATGTTGCTGTCGATCATATGTGGACCTTACTAAAAACAGATCTTTTTATTAAGGGAACTGAAGAAGATTTGGTCTCGAGCCCCAATGAATTTTTTAAGGCAGTTGATCAAGTCTATGCTAATGGAAAGGATCCTTACTTTCCTTCTTGGACAGATACAATCCAAATTAATGCATTTTCTTCTGAAGCCAGAGAAAAGGCAATTTTCACACTATCAGAAATTGCGGAGCATTGTGATGGTGTCCGCTGTGATATGGCAATGCTCATGACTAATAAAGTATTTTCTAAGACCTGGGGTGAAAGAGCGGTGCCAATTCCACAGAAGGAGTTTTGGGTCGAGGTTATTGAAGCTGTTCGAAATAAATCCCCTAGGTTTAAATTTTTAGCCGAGGTATATTGGGATATGGAATGGGAATTACAGCAACAAGGTTTTGATTTCTGTTATGACAAGCGGTTATATGATCGAATGATTCATGATAAGGCATCATTTATTAGAGAACATCTTAAAGCAGAATGGGATTATCAAACAAAATTAGTTAGATTTATTGAAAACCATGATGAGAAAAGAGCTATTGAAGTATTTGGAGAAAAAAAGTCTAAAGCAGCAGCAGTAATTGCATTAACTCTACCAGGAGCAAGATTAGTCCATGAAGGACAAGTGTATGGATACACAATTAAATTGCCAATTCAATTAGGCAGACGATTCCTTGAAGAAAAAAATCCAAATATCACAAAATTCTATGAAAACCTGTTAAAAGCCGCACCTGGAAGAGAATTTAATTTTGCTAGATGGTCACTTTGTAGAGTTGATCAAATTAGCAATGAAAATCGTTCATCTACAAATTTAATTACTTATTTATGGTTTGTAAATGAACTATATCAACTAATAGTAGTTAATTTCAGTCCTTATCCCTCTCAAGGTCATATCAGAATTGATGAAATAGACTATGGGATTAGTGATTGGAATTTCAGTGATTTGTTAACACAGAAAACTTATACATATAATGGTCAAAATCTCGGTAAATTTGGTTTATATATAGATTTACTTCCATGGAAAGCTCATATATTTGATATTAAGCGTTTAACTTCATAATTTACGGTAAATATACCTGGGCTTTACCTACAGCTACCCTTTTCTTTTTTTGGTTATCAGCATATAGTTCTAAGTCCACAAAACTCAATTCTTTTTTTCTTGGATGTTTTGCGACTATTTTTCCTCCACATATTACTGTATCTCCAGAAAATAATGGCAAGATAAGTTTTATATCGAGTGATTTAAGTCTCCCACCCTCAATATAACACCAATTGGTAATTACTTGGGTTAAAAGTGCAATAGTTAATTGCCCATGACCAATCGTCTTACCGAAACCGAAGAGTTTTACCTCTTTCGCCCAGACAGGGTCCATATGAATTGGATTGAAATCGAGGGAACCGCAACCAAACATTGAGATAACTTCTTGTGAAATTTTCCTTTGTAAGGTCGGTAACTCGTAATCCAATGCTATTTCTTCAAATTTTATGCTTTTAGACATTATTTCTTCCCTCCTTCAATTTTGTGTTCCTCTTCATCTTTAGAAAAAGGCAGTATTAAAGTTCCCCACCACTTTGCAACAAGCTCTCCCCTTTGATTTGTAAATTCCGAATAATAGGTAAGGTAGCGTTTTCCTCTTTTTAAATATTTATCATAAGCTTCTGATCTAATTGTTATTACATCTCCTACTCGAATAGGTTCATAGAATTCTATTTTTTGGCCGGGATTAATTGCACCTGGGGTTCTTATCCAACTTCCGGAACCCGTGCCAGCAATCCAAAAGATTACAGGTGTTATGAACATGGGAGGAGCGATTAATCCACCCCAAGGAGTTTTTTTTGCGAATTCTTCATTCTTAAAAACCGGATTCTCTTCCATAGTGCAATCCACATAGGCATCGACATCCTCTTTTTTTACTTCAAAGGTTCTTTCTCCGAAACCCTCCGTTCCTATCACGACATCTTCCCATTTCTCGTAATTTGATTGATCAACAAAAAAATCAAACTGAAATTCTCTCTGTTTCTCAGTTTTTTGATACTTTTCTATTAATTTTCTTGCTTCATCAGATAATTTAACCATGAAATTTCTTCCTCACAGAGTTGTATAAATAATATATTACAGATCTTACTATAAAAAACTTTTAGATGCCTAAATTTTCTTCTCTAAAAGATTAAAAGAATCTTTTAATATAATTATCAATTTATTTCAATAATGAAAGCTGTTATACTGGCGGCAGGAGAAGGTAAGAGATTACGCCCGATAACCTCATCTCGTCCTAAACCCTTATTACCTATTGCCGGTAAACCATTATTAGAACACACTATTTTAGGATTAAAAGCTGCAGGAATAGATGAAGTTTTACTAATAGTCGGATATAAAGAAGAATTAATTAAAAACTATTTTGGCAATGGGATTGATAAATTCAATATTAAAATTAAATATATTACCCAGAAGCAATATTTAGGAACTGCACATGCTGCTAACTATGCCAAGGATTTTATAAAGAACGAAACGTTTTTAATGATGTACGGGGATATCCTTGTAGATCCAATCGTCTTTAAAGAAGTTGTGGAAAAGTTCAATGATTCTAAAGCTGCAGGATTAATTTCCTTAATTGAGGTACATAACCCTCAAGATTTTGGAATAATTACCCTCAACTCCAATGGATATGTGGAAAAAATTACTGAAAAACCTTCTCCAGAGTTAAATTTAGGAAATTTAGCGAACGCAGGAATTTTTATTTTTAATTCTCTAATATTTAAAGCTATTGAAATGACTAAAAAGTCTGTAAGAGAAGAATATGAATTCACTGATTCTATGGAACTATTAATTAACCAATTAAATGGGAGAATTATTGGCTATACGATAAAAGAAACCTTTTGGAGCGATATTGGTCTCCCTTGGCAATTATTAGATGCAAACAACTTTATATTAAAAACTTTAGAGGGAAAAATACTTGGTACTGTCGAGCCAAACGTACAAATGAATGGAAATGTATATATTGGAAAAAATTCTATAGTCCGATCCGGTACTTATATTCAGGGCCCATGCTATATAGGAAATAATAATATAATAGGACCAAATGCATTTATAAGACCGAATACTTCAATTGAAAATAATTGCCATATTGGAATTAGCGAAGTGAAAAATTCTATTATTTATTCGGATTCTAATATTCCACACTTTAATTATGTGGGGGATTCAATTATTTGTGAAAATGTCAATCTAGGTGCGGGAACAAAAGTGGCTAATTTAAGACTTGATGATGGCAATGTTAAGGTCAAAATAAAAGGAAAATTAATTGATTCACAGCGGAGAAAATTGGGTACTATTATTGGACCTAATGTAAAAACTGGTATAAATGTTAGTATAATGACTGGAAAACTTTTAGGAGAAAATTCAAAAATCGGAGCCCATACCATAGTCATTGAAGATGTTCCACCTAATACATTATATTATCAAGACCCAAGTAAAGGAATAATTAAAAAAAAAATTTAATTCCAATAAATCTACAAATCTAAGAAAAACTCAATATATTGCATAGCAAGTATCCAAAAATATAAAACTTTTTTTCGCTTCTTATTTTATTAAACTTGTTATTAAAAAGAAATAGAGGTCGTTCTCAATATGGACATTTATAATATTCTTAAGATAATAACATCAATAATTACAGTGATTTTTACTTTAATAGCTGGCTATATTGAATTGCACAAAAATCCTGACTATTGGTTAAATAGATGGTTTGCAATTTTTTTTGTTTCAGCTGCATTTGGCTTTTTGGCTTATACAATTTACCATATTAATACTTTGGAGCCATATTTCATTATCCCAATAATGATCACGGCACAGTTTCTTTATAATTTTGCTATTATATCACTTGTAATGACCGTATTTATCCTGGAGAAATCTGAGAAATTAGCTATGACTTCTAAATATTTGGGAAGGATGGCGATATTGTTTATCATTTCGATATTTGGATATTTTATTTGGACTCCAACCTTAAATATGGAGAGATATAGGCAAGGTATTATTGATACTGAAACCCCCATCGGATGGTTTATATTTGTAAACATATGGCGATTAGTGTTATTTATTTTTGTTCTGTATAAATATGCGATTGTTGCAAAAAGCACTCAGGGAGTTCCAAGACAACAAGTACTCTGGTTTTTTGCTGGTTCCTTCATTGTTATTGTTGCAATATTACTTAATTTAATTGGCGGAATAATTGGATCAATACTAATTGAAATCCTTGGTCTAATAGCTTTTGATGTCGGGGTAGTATTCGTAGTTAAAGGATTTTTAATTAAATAGGCTTTATTTCATTTTTTTTTTTATTAACCCTTAAAAAAAGTGCACTTTAGTGTTTTAAAGTTAGTGTACTGTAACAGTCTTTGCAAGATTTTGAGGCTGATCGGGATCTAATCCAACATCAACAGAATAATAATACGCTAAGAGTTGTAATGCAGGTATGAATGTTATTGGACTAAATAGATTGTAATATTTGTTAGCTGGCTGATCTATCCCTATAATTATATCGCTTAAATCAGTTATTACTTTGTCTGCCTTTACAACTAAAGAAATAATTTTGCCTCCCCTTGCTTTGAATTCCATAACATTACCAAGTAATCTTTCGTAAGTCTCATCAGGTGGAGCAATAAAAATAATTGGAAATCCTTTTCTTACCAGAGAAATTGGACCATGCTTTGCATGCGCAGCCGAATAACCTTCTATGAATCGACATGCTATTTCTTTTAATTTTAAGCCGCCTTCTTTTGCGGTTGCTATTGAAATACCTCGGGCTAAAAAGAAAAAATTATGAGTTTTCTCCAAATTCTTTACTATTTTTTTAATCAAGCGGATGTCATTATTCAGGAACTTTTCTATTATATCTGGTGTCGATTTTAATGCTTCATAATAGTTATTTATCTCTTCTTCAGGTTCAAAATTTCTCATTCTTGCCACTTCTAAGCCAATTAACGCCAATGTTAGCACTTGAGTAACATATGTTTTTGTTGCCGCAACTCCGATTTCAGGTCCAGCCTGTGTGACAATTACATTATCGGAATATCTTGTGAGAGTTGAACCGATTATATTCGTTATAGCTAAAATTTTTACATTTTTAGTTTCCTTTGCCCATCTGATAGCTTCAATTAAATCGATTGTTTCTCCAGATTGAGAGAGAGCAATAATTACAGCTCCTTCTGGTAAGGAGTTTTCCAATTGAGTGTGGAATTCAGAACATTCAATTGCTTGGATATATTTACTTAGAAATTTAGTGATTATGAATTTTCCCGCAAGAGAAGCATGAAAAGATGTACCTGCCGCGGTAATAAAAATGTGTTGGGCATCCAATAAAACTTGAGCAAATGTTTTTAAATTAGCATTTGGAATTTTTAAAGTTCTCCTTAGAGCTGCTGGTTCTTCATGTATCTCCTTTAACATAAAATGCTCATAGCCACCTTTTTCAGCTGCATCAATATTCCAATCAATCTGTTTTATTTCTTTTTTCACTTGCACACCGCTTTGTAGGGCATAGAAATCAACACTCCCGGGATGCAATATTGCCATCTCATCATCTTCTAAAATATAACAATTTCTTGTATAAGGAAGAAAAGCGGGGATATCTGACGCGCAATATGTTGTTTTTCCCTCTTCTATCCCAATTACTAATGGTGATTCTTTTCGTAAAACAATAATATAATTAGGTGTGTCTGCACTACATACAGCCACTGCATAAGCTCCAGTGCATTGCCTTAGCGCTTTTGTTGTAGCAGCTTTAAAATCTAAACCGTCATTCATATAATCTTCAATAAGATGAGGAATAACCTCGGTATCAGTTTCAGATTTAAATTTATGCCCTTTAGCCAAGAGTTTATCTTTTAATTCAATGAAATTGTCGATTATTCCATTATGAATCACAGCAATTTTACCTGAACAATCAACATGAGGATGGCTATTAATCTTTGTTGGGGGTCCGTGAGTCGCCCATCGAGTATGTGCAAGTGCCGACTTTGATCCATTTGGAAATTCATCTAATTTATGTTTTTTATGAATTTCATCAATTTTGCCTGCATCCTTTTTAATGTATAATTTTCCATTATATGGAGTGGCAATTCCACAGGAATCATAACCACGATATTCTAAACGTTTTATACTTTCTAACGCGATTTTTGCTATCGAAATATTCTCTTGTGATGTGATAATACCAAAAATGCCACACATATCTTGATCAAATACTTATTTGAATAAATTATCAAGTAATGAAAAGTATTTTAAGGTTATCGTGGCTTTTTTGGGAAGCATAATGTATAATGAATATAACTTTCATAATTATTTTGATTTGCATGATGGAAAAAAACAAGAATTTAATTCTTAGAATCATTTGAAAAACAGGAAGAATATATGGTAAAATGAAAATGGAAGAAAAAAATTATTTAAATAAAACTGAAGAACTAGGAACTTATACTCAAAAAGAAATATACGAAATTCCTAAATGTTTAAGCAGAGTATTATCACAGAAAAATATGATAAATAAAATTGCTAAAAAAATTATTTCCAACGGGATCAAACATATTTATCTCATTGGAGCAGGAAGTTCTTATCACGCAGGATTTGCCATGTCATATATGTTTAACGGGATAAGTAAAGTTCCAACTTTCACCGAATATTCTATGGAATTCCAATACTTAATTGAGCCAATTCTTCAAAAAGATGATTGCGTTATTGGAATTTCTCAAAGCGGAGAGACCAAAGATACTGTCGAAACGATAAAAATAGCTAAAAGTTTGGGTTGCTTAACCATAGGAATTACTAATTCTTTAAACTCTGCTTTGGCTAAAATTTGCAATTTTGTTATTAATTTACAATGTGAAGTTGAAAAGAGCATTTTGGCTACAAAGACTTATGTTTCTTCTTTAGCAGTTTTATCAATGATCTCACTTGAGATAGCAAAAGAGAGTAAATCTTTAGCAGAAAATAATTATAATCTCATATGGAAAGAATTAGAATCAATTTCGACAAAAATTAATAAAATTTTACCATCTTTACATGAAAAAATAAGAAAATTTTCACAATATTTTAAGTTTGCTGAATTTTGTTTTATTATAGGAAGCGGTCCTGACTATGGGACTGCCATGGAGGCTGCGTTAAAGCTTAAGGAAGGGGCAAGAATCTTTGGGCAGGCATATTCAACAGCTGAATTTCCTCATGGTCCTATTACACTTGCAGATCCTAGAACTTGGATACTGGCCATTATCCCCCATGAGGAAGATAAACGTAAACAAAATTTAATAAACCTTCTTAAGAGAATTAAAGAGAGAAGAGCAACCATTCTAGGTATATATGAATCAATTGAAGAGAAAGATGTTCCCGAGCCTATAGATTTCGGAATTCAAGTTCCGAATACTATTAAGGATTTACAACCATTATTAATGATTTTAGGAATTCAATTATTAACGTTAGAAATAGCCCGAATAAAAGGAATTAACTGCGATACACCTAAATTTCTTACGAAAGTTTCAAGAATATTAGACTAAAAACTTAAAGAGTTTAAATAAAACCTATCTTTTTCATCCTTTCAGTGGCAACTTTATTCATTTCAATGGATGATTGCATGTCGATATTAGACTCTCCTGAAATTCTTAAGTAAGGACTTGTTCCCGAGCGTCTAATCAAAATCCAACCTTCATCATAATCAAACCGACAACCGTCCATTTTATTGATAAATTTGATTTTTTTTTCCATTTCATTAAAAGCTGTTTTCATTTCCTCTACAATCTTTTGGTTGATATCATCTGTAAAAGGTATATCCTTTTTTAATCGATAATTTTGTCTATAATAAGGATATGTTGGAATTTCTTGTAATAACTCCTTCAATTTTTTTCCCGTCTCCACCATCATATTTAATATTTTAGCAATAGTTACAATTGAGTCAGGACCATAATGAGTTCGTGGCCATATATATGTACCCGAGTTTTCACCTCCTAAAAAGCCTCCACATTTTTTTAAATCTAATGCCACTTTAATATCTCCGACTTCACATCTACAGACTTCACAACCAAGAGGATTAAGAACATCCTCAATTAAACTGGATGAATTAATCGGTGTAACAACTTTCATGTTTTCCTCCGTAACTTTCGTTCCCTCATATTTTTCAATATAATATTTAGCCATAAGAGCTAATAATCGAATAGGATCAACTATTTCCCCATCTTCGTCTAAAAATATAACTCTATCCGCATCTCCATCTAATGCAATTCCGATATCATTTTGTTCTGAAATTTTTAGGAATCTGGAAATTTGTGTTAAATTTTCTTCACTTGGTTCTGAATAGCGCCCTGGAAATCTCCCATCCATCTGAGCGTTTAAAGTCATTATGTTAATATTATATGTACTTAATAATTTTGGCACAATTTCGCAGCTGGACCCATTTCCAGGATCCACAATTACATTTAAATTAGTCCCATCAAACATAATACGACTATTGACATCGTTTATGTGAATATCATTTATATCATTGACATATGATACTTTACCAACCTCATTCCATTCTTTTTTAATAAATGATTTATCATTGTAGATCGATTCGATTTCTTCCTCTTGTTCAGGAGTATATCCCATACCCGAAGGGTTCCAAAACTTTAAACCTATATATTCGGGAGTGTTATGAGAAGCTGTAATCATAACTCCAGCATCAGCTTTTAAAAATTGTAAAGACATGGCAAGAGTGGGTGTAGTTACAATACCTAAGGTTTTTACATCACAACCCGCACTTACTATACCAGAAACTATTGCGTATTCTATTGGTAGTGCTGTAACCCGAATATCTTTTCCGATAACAACTATACCATTTCCATTTAGGTAAGTTCCAAGTGCTAATCCTACATCCAGAGCCATATGAGGCGTAAAAACAATATCAGATTCGCTATAATTTCCAAAAACACGCCGAATACCACTCGTTCCAAAGATTGGAGTAGTCATTAAAATATCCACTTTTACTTAAATAATTATTTACTTGAATAAATAAGTTTTTTAACAAGTATCAAAAGAAGATAGACCTTTTGAATTTTTTTAAAGATTTTAATAATTTAAAATGTAACCTCCCATTGTCTTTTTTACAACACAAGGTTTCTCAGTGAATAAACGATATTAGTAAATTTGAATTATCCACCTAAATGTATCTTAACTTTTACTAATATTTAAAATGGATAAATTATAAAATTACCCTAATATTAGATGGAATTAAAGAATAGAACATATTAATTTTTTATTTGCGTTTATTTATAAGATGATTTTTCAAGGCTTATTTAATATTTTAGATCTCTACTGTAGTGAGATTGATATCTTTTATGATAGTATTGACAAATACTTTCGGGAGAAATTTGAATCTTTTTTAGATGTTAAACTACTAGCGAGGTCAGAATTAAATAAAGTCGTTGAAGAAATTCTCAAAGTACTTAAAAAAGAGCTATTAATGTTTGGTTTTGATGGGAAAGAATTAGACGATAAATTTTTAGATCCCTTTTTGAAAATTAATCGGCAGGATTTAAGAGAAATCACAAATGCATTTCAAGCCTATGAAAAAAAAATAAGGCCTATAATTTATGAAATCTTCTTAGAAAAAATAGTAGAATACCTGGTAGATAATAAGATGGTTACTTTAGTATTAAATTTAAAATCTAGTGGTTTAATTCCCTTTGAATTTATCTTTGAACTTATAAATTTAAAGAAATTATTTAAAAGATCTCCGAAAAAGACCGAGAACTTGCGTAAATATATTCAGATTCGAGAGAAGGTAATAAAAAAACTTAGAGAAAACAAGGATAAGATAGAAAGTTTAGAAGATTTAAAAGATCCAAAAGATAAATTACAATTATTATATTTAATCTTTAGAATCATCGATTTTTTTCATTTACAGAAAATTTTCGATTTTTCTCATATTAAATCATATCTTAAAAATAATCTTAATGAATGGTTAAATACGATACCTTTAGTTACTTTAAAAAATCCTGATCTTTATTTCTGTGGTGTTTATTTATCAATACATTTAGATGTCGATATCGACTTTCTCGAAGTAAAAAGGTTTTTATTAAACCTATATGAGGAAAATGTTGATGAATTTGAAGCTCCTGTAATTGAAGCTACAGATAGAGTTTATTGCTACTTTAAAACGACTCAATTAGTAAATTTATGGTTGAAAGATGAAGAAATTAGATCAATGATGAAAATAGAAGAAAGATTTTTTGAGCCTCAATATTTAAAAAATCTGGAGACATCACAGTTAGTCGTGATATTAAAAATCTATCATGTTGTCGGAGCCTATCAAAATTTAGACACTCAAAAAATTAAGGTTATAATTGACGAGATCGAAAGCAGAATTACAGCTGAGGGGATAAAGCAGTACCGTGATGGATTTGTTTCTTCTGAATCTGCGTATTATGTTCTATTTGTTAATTATATGAGAAACACGCTTGACAAATTAAATGATTATGATCTACTTGGAAACATAATTTCGAGAATTTATAGAAATTTGGAAATTCTTTATATTTCTCAAGATACAAATTATGATTTACTAAGTGAGATATTTTATTCCTGTGAGAGTTTAAAACTTCTAAACTGTATAGAAACTAAGCAAATGATGATTCATTTAGCAAAATATCTATTTCCTGAAGAAGTCGTCAATAAAATCTCTAAAATTGATAATATTTCAACTGCGTCGACTGCAAAATTCAGACATTTAAAAGTAAATAGTATTACTGGAGAGACTATTTATTAATTCCAGATATAAAATCTTTAGTTTGTTTGTATTATAAATATCATTTAATCAAAATTTTAATCTTATCTTGTAAATTTATATTAAAATAATAAAACAATAAATTTTGATTTTTATGAATATTGAGAATTTTGAATTAATTTATAAAGATAATCGAGTTTTAATTAAAGATAAACCACAAGTTAAGGCAAGACTAAGAGAAATTGTTGGTAATGACAATGTATCGGATAATGAAATTGATTTATTAGCATATAACAAAGACACTACGCTTATAACACTTAATTGGACTCTCGAAGGTAAACTTACTGCACTTCCGGATTTTATTGTATGGCCTGAGACACCAGAACAGATCTCCTCCATTTTAAAATTAGCGAATGAGGAAAAAATTCCTGTTATTCCATTTTCGGAAGGTTCTGGGGTTGTGGGAGGTGCAATCCCTATTTATGGGGGGATTATACTTGACATGAAGAAATTTAATAAAATTTTAGAAATTAATGATAAGGATTTAACTGTAACGGTAGAGGCCGGTACAAACGGAATGAATTTAGAGAGGTACTTGAATGCTAAAGGATACACGAGTGGACATATCCCGCAATCGCTTTATACTTCCTCTGTTGGAGGATGGATTGCACATAGAGCTGCCGGGCAATTTTCTTCTAAATATGGAAAAATAGAGGATATAGTTATGGGTATGGAATTAGTTTTACCAAGGGGAGAAATCATAAAATTTAAAACAATTGCCAGAGCCTCAACAGGTCCTCAGTTAGATAAACTTTTTGTAGGAAATGAGGGAACATTGGGAATAATAACCAATGCCACGTTGAAGATTTGGCCCTATCCTGAAAAGAGAGCACTTGTTTCTTATGCTTTCCCTACCTTTGAAGATTCTTTAGAAGCAACTAGACAAATTTTAAGACAACAGATATATCCTGCTGTTATTCGTATTTACGATGCCGATGAAACATATAGGCATTTTGGCCATATTGAAAATGCCAAGGATAAAGTCATGGTTGTATTTGTATGCGAGGGAATTGAAAGGTTGGTGGATCTCGAAGCGAAAATAACAAGAGAAACTTGTGAAAAGAATAATGGCATCTCATGTGGTGAAAAGCCTGTAGAACACTGGTTTGAGACAAGATTCAGAGTAACAGAAACATCTTCAACACCAACATTTAAAATGGTTGCCGATACTGTTGAAATCGGATTTTTATGGGATAATGCAGCAGAAATGTATCATTCTGTTGTGAAATCTGCGAAAAAAGTAAAAGGAGTTATAATGATAACTGCTCATGTTTCTCATTTTTATCCTAATGGAGTGGGTTTTTATTTTACTTTTGCAGGAATCCCTCCTCAGGAGGTCACTGAACTTGAATTTTATCAAGAAGTTTGGAACACAATTGTTAAAGCAGTGGAAGATGCAGGTGGATCTTTTGGGCATCATCACGGTGTTGGAATAAATAGATCAAAATGGATGCCTGTGGAATGGGGAAAATCTTTTGATACTTTAAAAGCCATAAAAAAACTTCTCGATCCGAATAATATATTAAATCCTGGGAAAATTTATGAAAGTCTTTGGGAAAAAGGAGGTGAAAATTAAATGGGTGAAATTTTAAAGAAATACAAATGGATGGGACCAATAATTGACGCGATGGATCGTGACATTAAGAGACTTTTTATGAAGAATTTTCGAATGCGGGACAAAAATTTCTTTCCTGAAGGAGAATACAAAGCGGATATAAAAAATTTAGTAAATTGTATGCTGTGTCCTAATATGTGTCGTTTTGATTGCGGAACTCTTCAAGCTGAACAGAAGGAAACAATGAGTCCTGCCTATAAAGCAAGAATTGGATATTATCTTACAATAGGGAAAATAGATCCTTTAAAAGAGGAAAATAAAGCATTTATTGATTTGATGTATAAGTGTTCAAATGAAGAATCCTGCAAGGTATGGTGTCCTTTTGAATTCTCTGTAGTTTCTTTGCTTGAGACTGTGCGGGATGATCTCAATGATAAAGGTCTTATGCCAGATTACTGTAAGGAACAAATTGAAAAATTAAAAAAGACAAATACCATAGAGGATCATAATATTTATGAGACTTATAAGGAAAAAGGAATAGAAAATATAGAAACTGATGGAAATGATGAAGTTTATTATTATATTGGTTGTGAATCTATGAAATTTCCAGAGGTTATAAAAGCAAATATTGAAATTTTGAAAAAAGCAGGTGTAAAGTTCTCAACAAATTTAGAAAAGAAGGTATGCTGTGGAGGCCCAGCATTTAATATAAGGGATTTAGAAACTGGTATAAATTTTGCAAATAAGAATAAGGACCTTATCGAGAAAACTGGGGCTAAGGTAGTGGTATCTGATTGTCCTGGATGTGTTGTTACCTTAACAAATAGGTACCAAAAAGCAGGAATAGAAATCGGTACAAAAATTATCCATATCGTAGAGTATATCAAGCAATTAGTTGATGATGGTAAGATTAAGTTAGAAAAGAATATGAGCGGTGAGTTTAGCAATATAACGATTCATGATCCTTGTCTTATATCAAGAAACTTAAATGATATTTCATCAATAAGATCTATTTTGAGTAAAGTTCCAGATCTTGAAATTTCAGAACCAATCTATAATAAAGATAATGTTCACTGTTGTGGTTGGAGCGGTACAGCCCATTGGGCGGATAGAGCGTTAGCGATCAAAGAAGCCAAGAATCGTATTAATGAATTGAAAGAAACAGGTTCGAATGTGATCGTATCCGCATGCCCTCTCTGTGAGTTAGGTTTAGCATATGGAGTCAGTGAAGATGATAAAGAAAAAATTAAAATAATAGATATCGCTGAATTATTAATTAAAGCTTTATAATTTTTAAAATTGAAATTAAACTACCCAAGAAAAAATTATTTCTCTGAAGTGGATAAGATGAGCGACCTAATATGTGTGTTTGATTGTGGGACAACGGGAACCAGAACAGTTATTTTTGATATTAACGGAAAAGAAATTGTAAGAGCTTATGAGGAGTATCCAGCTGTTGATCAACCGGTTGGGATTTCAGAACAAGATCCTATAATTTGGTGGAATGCAATTAAGAATACTTGTAATAAAGTTATCAAGAAGGTAAATATAGATGATATTGTTGGTATATGTGCTGATCTTCATAGAGGAACTGCGACTATAATTGATAAAAAGGGAAATGCTTTACATCCGGCTTTAACATGGATGGATGGTAGAGGTATGGCTTTCGAAGAAGAAGAAGGATTAAGGTTATCGGTTCCCAAGATTTTGTGGCTAAAAAACGAAAAACCCGATTTGTTTACCAATATCTATAAAATAATTTATCCGGATACATATGTAAACATGAAATTATGTGGAAATGAAATATGTATTACTCAACCTACTAACGCGATATATGGAATTATGAATATGAATACTTTGGATTGGGATGAAGAACTTGCTAATAATTTTGATTTGCCAGTAGATTTATGGCCTGAAATTCGAACTCCCGGTGAAATTGTAGGCGAGTTGTCTAATGAAGCAGCCAATGATTTAGGATTAAAAAGTAACGTTCCTGTGATATTAGGAGGGGGGGATCAACAATGTGCTGCATTAGGTATGGGCGTAATTAATCAAGGTCAAGCGAAAGTTACTTTAGGCACAGGGGTATTTGTAGATTATATTACAGGTGATGAACCAATTAAGCCAGCGGGTGATTTTCCTATTTTTCCCTTACCTCATATTATAAAGGGAAGATGGTTACTTGAGGGGGGCATGCCTGGGACGGGAACAGCAATGAAATGGTTTAAAGAAAATTTCTCACAATTACAAACTAAAGAATGTGAAGAAAAAAACCAAAATGTTTATGATATTTTAAGTAAAGAAGCCGAAGACATCTCTCCTGGAAGTGAAGGTTTATTGTTTCTCCCCTTATATATGTTCAGAAAGGGAACCATTCATGGTCTAGGATGGAATCATACTAGAGCACATATGATACGTGCTATAATGGAATCTGCGGCATTAAGCGCACAAATGTATTTAGGAATGCTGGAAGCGATAGGCCGTGCTAAAGTTACTGAGCTTAGGGCAGATGGAGGTGCAATGAATAGCGATTTATGGGCTCAAATCCTTGCGGATATAACATCCAAAAAAATAGTAATTCCTGAAAATAAAGATGGAGCCGCATTGGGAGCTGCAATTTTAGGCTTTTACGGATGCAAGAAATATAGTAGTTTTAATGATGCAATAGAAAATATGGTCAGATTCGAAAAAGAATTTAATCCCTTTAAGGATAATGTAAAAATTTATAAAAAACTTAATAGACTATTTATGCCAGCATTATTAGATTTATATGAAAAAAAGCGTGTAACAAAAGATCTTTAAATTCTTATTTTTATTCTAATTTTTTAAGTAAGCAAACTGGAACAGATAAGATTTTATCAGTACAATCAAAAAAGAAAAGATTAAAATATGAGATATAGCTGAAGTAATAATTAATAACATATAATTTGATCTCTATTAATTTAGAATCCATAATAGGTTAAACTTTATTTACGTGATTAAAATGAGTGAATTATTGGTTGTGTTTGATGTTGGGACAACGGGGTCAAGAACGATTATTTTTGACATTAACGGGAGAGAAATTTCAAATGCTTATGAAGAATATCCCGTTGTTAAGCAACCATTTGGAATTGCAGAACAAGATCCTAAAATATGGTGGAATGCTACCAAGAATACCTGTAAACAAGTTGCTAAAAAAGTAAATATCGATGATATAATAGGTATAACAGGAGGAATTCTTCGAGTAAACGCGACAATAATTGATAAGAATAGAGAAGTGTTGTATCCGGCCATGTTAGCTATGGATGAAAGAGGAATGGATTTCCAAGCAGAAGAAGGATTAAGGTTATCGATTCCTAAAATGTTATGGTTAAAACACGAAAAACCGGATATTTTTAATCAGGTTTATAAAATAATCTTTCCAGATACGTATATTTACATGAACTTAATCGGAAAAGACCTATGTATTACAGAGCCTACAAATGGAATGTATGGAATTATGAATGCGAATACTTTAGATTGGGATCCAAATCTTGCTGAAAAGTATGATTTACCAATTAATATTTGGCCAGAAATTCGTACACCAGGAGAGATATTAGGTGAATTATCAAGGGAAGCTGCTGGGGAACTTGGATTAAAAACTAATCTTCCTGTTATATTAGGAGGTGGGGATCAACAATGTTCTGCCTTAGGGATGGGAATAATAAATCCAGGTCAAGCTAAAGTAACCATGGGAACTTATACATTTGTTAATTATGTTACGGGAAATGAACCAGCGAAGCTTCCACCTGGCGATATTCCTATCTTCCCCTTACCTCATGTTATAAGAGGAAAATGGATGCTTGAGGGTGCTATGCCCGGAACTGGAATTGCATTTAAATGGTTTAAAGATAATTTCTCTCAATTACAAACTAAAGAATCTGAGGAGAAAAACGTTAATGTATACAATATATTAACCAAAGAAGCAGAAGAGATTACACCGGGCAGCGAAGGATTATTATTTATCCCCTTACAAATGTTTCGAAAGGGAACATTCCATGGTTTGGGATGGAATCATACTAGAGCCCATATGATCCGGTCTATAATGGAATCCGCAGCATTAAGCGCTCAGATGTATTTAGGACTCATAGAAGCGGTTGGACGAATTAAAACTACAGAAATAAAAGCAGATGGCGGAGGCATGTATAGCGATTTGTGGGCTCAAATTTTATCTGACGTTATGAATAAAAAAATTCTTATACCCGAGGTTAAAGATTGCTCGGCCCTAGGAGCTGCTATTTTAGGATATTATGGTTTAAGGAAATTTAATAGTTTAGATGATGGGATTGAAAAAATGGTTAGATTTGAAAAAGAATTCAATCCTAATAAAGCAAATGTAAAGGTTTATAAAAAACTCAATAGATTATTCATGCCTACAGTTTTAGATCTTTATCAAAAAAAGCGTATTACTAAAGATCTTTAAATTTTTTTTTATAAAATCTAATTTTTTATTGTCCAGAAACCGAATCTACATTATGAAATATTTTTTTCAGTTTAAGTAAATCTTCATTAGGAAGGGGCTCCCTTGAGAACGATTCAATATTTGACCTTAAATGTTCAATATCGCCTGTTCCGGAAAGAACTATGTCGATTCCTGGTTCATATTTGCAGAAACGATAGGCGGCGTCAACTAAATTCATAGCACCCCCTTTATGGACAAGAAAACCCAGAGGATTTTTCCTATCAATATCAGAAGGAAGAAGTTCACCTTTTTCTATTAATTCATCAATTACCTGATTCAGACGTTCTGGTCTACTAAGTGCTAGCCGTACTGGAAACATTATTAATGTTCCGATCTTTTTCTTGATGGTCTCTGGAAAAACTCGCTCGCGAGCAGATTGATTTAAAATATTGAATCCAACCATCATAACATCCCAATAATCATCTTGTAAAGCTTTTTGAAGCATAACATGTTGAGAATCAACATCAAATCTTTCCGTAATTCCTAAAAAGCGAATTTTTCCCTCATCTCTTAGTTTTTGAAGTGTTGGCATAGTTTTTGAAATAATTTTTCCATAATCTTCTGGCATAACGGCATGAAGATGGTAGATGTCGATATAATCTGTATTAAGGCTTTTTAGACTTTTATCAAAACTTCTTTCTATACTTTTAGGGGTTAAATTACCCCATACAGACTTTTTTGTTGATAATATCATTGACTCACGATCATATCCTTTAATAGCTACACCGACAATTGATTCAGTTCGATATAATTCTGCTGTATCAATAATATTAATTCCTGAATCCAGTGCATGACGGATGAGAGCAACAGATTCTTCTTTACTCTTTCCTGTACCCTTTCCTACGCGACTTGGACCGCCACAACCTACACCCATTATACTAACTTTCAACCCTGTCCGCCCCAATACTGTATAGTCCATTATTCTCACCATTTTTTCTTACTAAAAATTGGAGATTATAAATCTCCCATAATGTTCATGAATAATTTGATCTCAATTAAGAATATTTTTATAATAACTATTCCATTTAATAAGAGCAAAATTAAATCAATATTGAAAATATCGATAAAGTTTTACCTTTTATTGTTATTAAAAATTTAATATATCCATTTAGAAAAGTATTTTTTGAATAAAATTTTTTACTATATGAAAATAAGATATAGTTCAAATAAGAATAAATAAGTTGACAGATGCCATACTTTACCAATCGAGAGGGTTATAATCTATATTATGAAGATATAAACCCCACTTCTGATAAAGGAATAATTATTTTACTTCACGGCTTCGCATCTTCAGCTTCTTTCTTCAAATCACAAATCAAAGTATTAAAAAATTTCTATAGGATTGTGGCTTTTGACGCCTTAGGACATGGCAAAAGCGAGCACCCTAAAGAAATAAATATCACAGAAAATATCAGACACGAGATTATTAGGGATTTAGAGGATCTTTTAAAATTTCTAGGAATAAAGGAAAAATATGGGATAATAGGCCATTCGCTTGTCGGAGGAATGATTGCACAATTGATTTGCATGAAACATCCCGAAGATATTAAGTTCCTTATATTATTAAATTCCGGATACATAATGATTGATAATGTAATTCGAAATATGTTCTATAATTTGCTGCCTTATTTTATCCGTATGAATTTTTTGGATGTGGTTGCGAATACAGTTGAAGATGTCTTAGATAAAACTATTCCATACATCATTACAGCGTTATCCAATTCAGTGTATAATGTAAACTTGCCGAAAGATGATTTATACATGAAAATTGAAGATCAAATATTTAGAATGATTACAGAGATAAAAGAATACGATCCCTCCGGAATAAAATGTCCTACTCTTATTATTGGTGGAAGACTTGATAATTTCGCACCTGAACAAATGTCGGAAGAATTACAGAAAAAAATTCCTAACAGTAAGCTTGAAATCATTGATATGGCAGGTCATTTTGCTCCTGCTCAACGGAAAGAAGTAGTGAACGAATTAATATGCAATTTTATAAGAGATCTTAAATAATCATTATCTAAATAGCATACTATCAGCGATATCTGGAATTTTAACCATTTTTTGAATCCAATTAATCTTCATAGTTTTGATGGAATAACCATAAATTTATAGATAAATAATTCTATTATTTGTATAAGTTTTTGAATAAAGTCTAATAACTAAGTTTATCGAGTGACCAAATGACCTTATGACAGGAAAAGAAATGGAGGAGAAAGAGCGAAAAATTAGTAATACTGACAAAATACTAAGAAAAATAAGTTCAATTGAGGATAATGTCTTTAATAAAAGTACTAACGTAGAAAATTTATATGAAAAAATAAGTACAATAAAAGAACCTTCCATAACTAAGTATAAACTTGGGATACCTACTTTTGCTCCAGTTCATCTAACTTATAAGGCTTATAAAAGAATGATTGGATATGCTATAAGATATGCAAATGATCATTTAGAAAGTAAAGAATGGAAAGAAGTATATGGGGTATTAATAGGTGAGATTAGAGAAAATAGTTTTGTTATAGTTAAGGATGCAATCCCTGTTTGTGTAGGTGGAAGGAGTGGAGTAGAGTTAGAGCCAATTCATTATGTCGATTTATCCGAAATTGATGCATCGATCTATGAAAGATCCATTCAAGATGGGAAGACCGATTTTATTATTGGTTGGTGGCATACTCATCCTGGATTTGGGTTCTTTTTTTCCGACACCGATCGAATAACTCAATTAGGATACCAAAATTCAAATCCTTTTGCCGTAGGTTTAATTTTTGACCATTGTCAAAAACAATCAGGTTCTTTAGGAGTAGCAGCTCTGAGATTAAAAAACCCAAAAAGAGGAACCTTATCTAAACATATCATTGTAGATTTGAGTTATGATATGGAAACAAACATTATGAATCAAAAAATTAACAAAGTAATTGAAAAAATTCAGAAAAATATGGATAAAGTCTTAAAGGAACTAAATTATATTCGCGATGTTTTAGATAAAAAGTTATTGACCAATCTAGAGAAAAAATATGGATTTCTTTTATTACTTGAAAAAGATATGACTGACAGGGAGAGAGAAGCTGTAGAAAAGGGAGGAGATTACGTATGGGGACTTGAATTCCGCAAAATAAATTATCAAAAACCAAGATTTAGGGAAAGAATTGAAATTGAAGTAGAGAAATCAAAAGAAATTTTTGAAGAAAAAAAAATCATAAATTCTCAACAAAGAATTAAAGACATGCTTTTAAAACCAAATAAGTTATATTATCATATAATTGAAGATTTTATCAAAAGAATTGATGTTATAAACCCTTATTATGATTATTTAGATGCTGATGAAAGAAAAATTGTTGAAAATTTCGGGAGACGATTAAATAATTATTATGAAATTTTAGATCATTTCAATAAGGAAGTTGCATCAATGTCTAAACTAGATACAAATAATATATAAATAATAAATTAACCTGTCTCACATTTAAATTTTAATTAGCTTTTTTAGCTTAATTATCTTCAAAAAATTCTCTAAGAACAAAAATAATATAAATATACGAATAATAATAAGAATTAAAATAAATAAGGAAATTTTAACATTTAATAAGAGGAAATTATAATGTCAGATGAAGAATTAAATAATCTTAAAGCTCGTTTAGAATTTACTGATGACGAAATGAAAACTTTTTTGGAAAATCCAAGAAACATTGAAATTCTTAAGAAAGCCCCAGATTTAGTAAACAAGACAATCATTGTAGAAGTAATTAAATCTCACGGATGTGATAGTGAACATAAAGTTGGAGATAAATTTTATTTTAATGGATTCGGAAATTTACTTACAAAACTCTGTCCTAAAAGAGTTTGTATGTCCGCTTTAAATGCGGCAGGAAATTTGGTACAAAATGCAGTTACCTTAATGTGGGCAGATCAGGATCCAAATAAAATGCCATTTAATATCGCAGGCTGTTCAGACGTGGGTTTAGAGTGTGGTGGGTGGGGAAATATCGTCATGCAAATTAGAGTTGAAGATCGGAAATAAATTATTATATTTTCATGCTAAAAAGAATAGTAATTAACGAATTAATACGTAATCTTATTAAAGATCACAAATGAGTATAAAATATATATTTATATACTCAGAAATATCGTGAAATTAGCATGAGCACTAATAGGAATGATAATAATACAATCATCTCATTTTTAAAAAATGATGTGAAAAAATTCGTGGAAGATCGCGAATGGACTTCATATCATACACCACAAAATTTAATCCAAGCACTTCAGATTGAAGCTGCAGAATTATCAGAAATATTTTTATTTAAGGAATTGAAGAAGGAAGATATCCTAGACAATGAAGATCTTATTAATAGGATTTCAAACGAGATGGCAGATGTACTTATTTATTTGATCAGCCTTTCCAATTCTTTAGATATTGATTTGGTTCAAGCGTTTATTAAAAAAATGGAAATAAACAAGGCAAAATACTCAATTAAAGAATTTAATGATGGGAAATATTATAAAAAATGAAAATATCTGATTAATGAATGATTATCTTTATTTTCAGATTAATAAAAAGGATTTAATTAAAAAAAAAAATAAGATTTACAATTTAAAAGGAAATCAATACGATAAAAAATGACAATAGAAAATATTGACGATATAATTAAAAGACAATTTGATAAATCTTTAAATGAAACCAATTTCCCTTCATTAGGAACCTTATATAAAGGGAAAGTAAGAGATAATTATATACAAGAAGATATTAGAATTATAATTGCTACTGACAGGTTATCTGCGTTTGATAGAGTAATTACTACAATTCCATTTAAAGGACAAATGCTTAATCAAATATCAGCTTTATGGTTTGAACAAACTAAGAATCTCGTGAGGAATCATATCATTGAGATTCCTGATCCTAATGTTGCTGTGGTTCATCAATGCGAGACAATTCCAGTTGAATTTATAGTGAGATCTTATATTACAGGGTCTGCATGGCGTAATTATGTACAGGGAAAATCAACTTCAGGAATAAATCTTCCTAAGGGATTAAAAAAAAACCAAAAATTAGAAGAAATTGTAGTAACACCTTCTACTAAAGCAGTGTCTGGACATGATATATATTTACCTAAAGATACTTTAATTAAAGAGAAATATATTGATAAAGAAACTTATGAGTCAATGGAACAGGCTTCTATTAAGCTATTCAAATTTGGTCAAGAGTATTGCAAAAAAAATGGACTCATTTTAGTTGACACCAAATATGAATTTGGAAAAAAAGATGGAGAGTTAATGGTAATTGATGAGATACATACTCAAGATTCTTCACGATTTTGGATTGCTGATACATATGAAGAAAAATTTAATAAGGGAGAAGATCCAGACATATTAGACAAGGAAATATTTAGAGGTTGGTTAATGGACACATACCCCGATATTTTTCCAAATATATCACCAAATCAAGAAATACCACCTATCTCTGACAATATCAAAATAGAATTAGCGAAGAGATACATGAGAAGTTATCACAAGATCACAGGTAAAGAATTTAAACCTGAAATCTCAGACGTTAAACAAAGAATTTTGGCAAATTTAAAAAAAGGTAAATATTTATTAATCTAAGAAAAAATTTAAATACTTTAATATCGAAATTGGTGTATAATGACTGATTTTGCATTAATTTTATTATTTATTAACTTTGGATTGTTTATTCTCTCATTTCTGTTTATTTTAATAAGTGTATTAAAGGCAAGAAGTAAAGAAGGAGAAGTTATTAAGAAAAATGCCCTACCAAAATCATGTTTACTTAGTTATGGGCTTGCTCTGCTTTCATTATTTATAATGATTTTCATTAGCTTTTTCCTTATTTATCAATAATTATTTAAAATAAAAGGAGTCTTCTTCTTTACTAGGAGCTATGTCGAGTAGAAAGAGAAGACAAAATTCTTTACCATTTTTGTCGTTATAGAGTATTATTTTTAAGTTAATAAGAACTATTTTTATTATTACTATCTTCTTTTTTAATAAATGGCATCAGAATATATCGTAGAAGTTGTTTTGGAAAATAAGCCTGCTGCTCGTGATCCAGTAGGAGAGACCATAAAAAGAGATTTACTTGCTAAAAAAGGGTATGATATGGTCTCTAGTGTTCGTAGTGGGCAATATCTAAGGTTCTATCTTGAAGCGGAAAATGAACAAAACGCTCAAGATACTGTGGAAGATTTATTAAACAAATTAAGAATTTTTAACCCAGTAACTCAAAATTTTAAAATTTTAAGCTTAACAACAAATTAATTAAAAATAATGAGTATTAAAATAGCAGTAATCCAATTTCCAGGAGCAAACTGTGATTTGGATGCTGTACATGTTTTAAATAATGTAATTAATGTTGAAACTGAATTAATTTGGCATAATCATTTCAAAGCATCACATTATGATGGAGTGATCCTTCCAGGTGGTTTTACTTTTGGAGATTATTTAAGAGCAGGAATTATAGCTGCTCATAGTCCTGCAATTGATGAAGCACGAATAATGCTAAAAGAAGGTAAACCCATTATAGGTATCTGTAATGGGTTTCAAATCCTGGCTGAAGCCGAATTTCTTCCTGGAGCTTTACTTAAAAATGAGAGCCTTAAATTTGTATGCAAATGGATTAAAATTAAAGTCGAGAACAGTAAAACCGCCTTTACGATTAAAATGAACAAAGGTGATATTCTTAATATACCGGTTGCCCATGGAGAAGGCCGTTTTTATACAGACAATTTAAAAGAACTTATCGAGAATGAGCAGATTGTTTTTAGATATTCAAATGAAAATGGAGAGCTAACGAGTGAATCTAATCCAAATGGCTCTATGGAAAATATCGCAGGGGTCTGTAATTTAGAGCAAAATTGTCTGGGATTAATGCCCCATCCTGAAAGAGCTTCAGAAGCCATTTTAAGTCCATATGGAACAACCCATGGTAAATTATTTTTTGAATCGATGGTTGATTTTATAAAAAGGAGGATTTCATGATGCCACAAGTAGAAATTGAAGGGGATAAAGTAAATGTAGATTTGACCGAACCAGAAATCGAGCAAATTAAATCTTTATTGGAGAGGGAACCATCGATTACCGAATGGGGTATGTTCGATATTATGCATTCGGAACATTGTTCCTATAAATCATCAAGACCAAAACTTAAATTATTTGAAGATGCTGAAAAAAATTATGATTATGTGTTAGCTGGTCCGGGGCAAGATGCGGGAGTAATTGACATAGGTGATGGATATTGTTTGGCATTTAGAATAGAATCTCATAATCATCCTTCCGCGATCGAACCATATCACGGAGCAGCTACAGGTATAGGAGGTATCATTAGAGATATTTTATGTATGGGTGTCCGACCAATCGCATTATTAGATCCTCTAAGATTTGGACCGCTTAAAAATAATCCTCATTCCCAATGGTTATTTAAATATGTTGTAAAAGGAATCGCGGATTATGGTAATTGTACCGGTATTCCTACTATTGGTGGGGAAGTTGAATTTGATGAAAGTTTTGAAAGCAATTGTTTAGTCAATGTGGCATGCATAGGACTAGGAACCATCGAAGATTTTAAACATGCTCCAAGTAGAGCATTCCATCCAGGTGATTATATAATTCTAATGGGAGGATCAACTGGAAGAGATGGAATTCATGGAGTCACTTTTGCTTCAAGAACTCTAACAGAAATGTCGGAGGCTGATAGACCCGCAGTTCAAATAGGTGACCCTTTTACTAAAAAAATGATCATTGAAGCAACTATAGAAGCTGTTAAAACTGGATATGTTAGAGGTTTAAAAGATCTTGGAGGGGGTGGTTTATCATGTGCTCTTAGCGAATTAACTGGTGATGGAGGAACTGGTGCTAACATTGATATGACTAAAATCTTTACACGTGAGCCAGGTATGAATTCTTTTGAGATAATGCTCTCAGAATCTCAAGAAAGAATGGCTTTTATCGTAAAACCAGAGGGTTTAGAGACCGTACTAGAAGTTTTTCGAAAATTTGAAATGGCTCATGCAGTGATTGGAAGAACTGATGATTCCAGGGTTTTAAGAGTATATAAAGATGATAATCTTGTAGTAAATTTACCAGCGACAGCACTTTCAGATGCACCTACTATTCCGAGAAAAGAAAAACGACCAGATTATTTGGATGAATTACTTGCTCAAAAAACACCGAACCCCTCATTAGAAATTGAGGAAATCATTTATAAACTAATAGCATCAGAAAATATTTGTAATAAAGAGTGGGTGTACCGTCAATATGACCATGAAGTAGGTGTCAGATCCGTTGTTAAATGTGGAGATGGAGATTCAGGAGTATTGAGAATAATAGGCACAAATAAGTTCATTTCGGCAAGTGTTGGTGTAAATTCAAAACATTGTTATTTAGATCCATATGAAGGTGCTAAAGGGGGATTAGTAGAAATATGTGGAAATGTTATAGCTAATGGAGCAAAACCAATGGCTATGGTAAATTGTTGTAATTTTGGGAACCCTGTAAAACCGGTTTCATTTTGGTATTTTTCTCAAGGTGTTAAGGGCATGGCAGATTTTTGTAAAGAATTGAGAATTCCCGTTGTTGGAGGAAATGTTTCATTCTATAATGAAGATGAGGTCACTAATACAGCAATAAAAGGAACACCAATAATTATGATTGTCGGTCTAATTGAGGGTAAGGAAAACATAATCACCCTTCCTTTTAAAAAACCTGGAAATGATATCCTAATTATTGGAGATACAAAAGCAGAATTAGGAGGATCTGAATATCATTCTGTTATTTTCGATATTGAAGGGGGTATCCCACCCAAAGTTGTTGAACAGAGCGTAAAAGCAACATGGAACTTTCTTTTTGAACTCTATAAAAATAACCTTGTTAAAGCAAACCACGATGTAAATAAGGGTGGGTTTATCATTACGATAGCTGAAATGTGTTTTAAAAATAGGTTAGGGGCAAAGCTGAATTTTTCTGAATATTACAGTAATGTAATGCAAACCGATGAATTTTTGTTTAGCGAATCAGTGGGAAGATTTATTATCGAAACGGCTCCTGAGAATTATGAAAGAATCATAGAACTTGCTAAAAAATTTAATATAACAGCCAACAAAATAGGTATTTTAATTCCTAATCCGGAAATAATTATAGAAGGTCTTGAATTAGAACCTATTAAGCTTGATGTTCTCCAAATGAAAAAATTATACGACTCTACAATACCAAATCTTATGGAAATATGAATCTAAATTAATTTAAAGATGTTAAAGATGAGCTTTACGGAAGACAAATTGGATGAGTTTTGCGGCGTATTTGGCATAGCATGTAATGACTTCAGTTACTCTGTCGCTGGTTTAATTTATACAGGACTTATGGCTATTCAACACCGAGGACAGTTAAGTTCTGGTATCTCTACTTCAAGCTGCAATGGACAAATTAATACATATTGTAATAAAGGCCTAGTATTTGAAGTTCTAAATCATAAAAGATTGCAGAGATTTTTAGGTAATATCGGAATAGGTCATGTCGGATATGGAATACCAGATAATACAAGTAGAGAAGAAATCCAACCCTATCACTTCAAATCAACTCAAATGGAATTTTCAATAGCTATGAATGGAACCATTTCGAATTATAATGAGATTTATAATAAGTTAAGAGAGATGGGAAGGATTTTTACTAATGTTTCTGATATAGAACTCTTAGCAATATTGATTGATACATTATCTAAATTTTCTGAAACTTTAATTGAGACCCTAACAATGGTTATGAAAACGATTAAGGGAGCATATTCTATTATCCTATTAACCGCTGAAGGTAATTTATACGCACTAAGGGATCCTCTTGGATACAAACCCTTATGTTATGGAAAGCTGAAAAAGAATAATAATATATTTTGGATTATATCTTCAGAATCCTGCTCTTTAGATGCCTTAGGAGCAGAATTAAAAAGAGATATAATGCCTGGAGAAATAATACTTTGCAATCCATTAAAGGAAATAAAAAAAGTTAGAATTCAAAAGCAAAAAAGGCAAAAAATGTGTTATTTCGAATACAGTTATTTTGCGCGACCTGATTCAATAATAGAAGGTATTTCGGTTGCAGATGTACGCTATAATTTAGGAAAAAATTTGGCAAAAAATGAAGATCTTCATCTTTCAAACGCTATTGTTGTCCCCGTTCCAGATTCAGGGAGAAGCGCGGCAATGGGCTACGCAAAAGAGTCTGGTCTGCAATATCAAGAAGGATTGATGAAAAACAGATATTTATGGCAAATAGGGAGCACCCCTAATGAAAAATTAAATGCAATTAAAACGATCGTAAATAAAAAGAAAATTATTTTAATAGATGATTCGATTTTATCAGGAAATACATTAAAACAAATTATTTCGATGCTAAGAGAAGCTGGAGCACAATCCATCCATGTTCGAATTAGTATTCCGCCAATTATAAATTATTGTCAACTGAATAAAAGTTTTTCCACTAAGAATAGACTAATCGCCTTCGAAAAGAAATTACAATATTATGATAATTTTAATGAGGAAATGAGAAAATATATAGGAGCTGATACCCTAAAGTACCAAACTATTGAGTCTCTTATAGATGCGGTTGGATTAGAAAAAAATCGGATTTGTCTCGAATGTTTGATGGAATATTGTCTTGTTAATGATGATCAGGAGAAAAAAGTAGCCCCTTTCCAGAATCAATAATTTAAAAATCCAAACCGAAATCCTTTTTAATTTATTCTTTTAACACTATAAAAAAATTTTAAAAAATAAGGGGAATTTTGATATTTTTTCGTTTTTTCAATATATGTAGAAGATGAAAATTAGTATTTGGTGCTGTTATGAGAGCTAGAGCATGTTTAAGATGTAAAGAATATGTAGTTATTCACCCAGATAACCCGATAAATATAAATCTAGTGAAAACTTTTGAAAATAAACACGGATATCACACCGTTATTACAGTAGATCTTTATGAGATAAAAGATGACTTCACTAATATGGAATCCGCAGAATATGACAAATCTGTAAAAGTGAGTAGCTAAAATTCTCGGTTTTATTTTTTAAATTTTGGTTTAAGATTATACCGAATCAATAAAAAAGTATTATTATTAAATACTAATAAAACAGATCTTGTATTAAAGCTAATTTAATAACAACATTTACAATTTCGCAAAAAAATTGATCATTACCATTCTGACAGTCTGACAGATTTATTATTGATTTTTAAATAAAATATAACATAAATTTTTAAAAGATTCATAAAATTATTATCGAATTATTAATTATAATTTATGATTAAATTTAGCTTGCTATTAATTGAGGTGTTGTAAAAATGCGCTGCAGGGCATGTATGAAATGTCGTGAATTCGCCATAATTCATCCTGAGAATCCCGCAAATCAGGGAGTCATTAAATTATTTGAGGGAAAACATAGAGGTCACACTGTAGTGACTTTAGATTTTAACGAAGTAAAAGGAACATTTAAAAATTTTCAGGATCAAAAAACTGAAGAATCTGAGGAATCTTCAGAGTCTGCTGAGTAATTATTATTCTATTTTTTTCTATTGTTTTTATTAAATATTAAATAAATATCGATTTTAGGTTTAATTCGAGACTTTATTAAGATTTTGAAAAACCACCATGATGGAATTCTATACTGTAGTTAATGTTCCTTTTTTCACAATAGATTCTAATTTCATCTTCGATCAAATCCCATCTTGAACGATCTACCTTAAGCTCTTGATATATGGGTAAAATTTGAGGATTATACTTGTTGATTGTTTTTAAAATACGAGGAATATTATGCGGTCGAAAATTTAAATTTTCAAACATATAATAATCAGTAAAATTCATTGATTTCTCGATGATTTCGCGAAAATCGGTAATTCCAGGAAAAAAAGGAGATATAAATATATATGTATTAAGCTCATTTTCCTTTAACCTTTTGACTATACTTAATCTATCCTTTGGTTTTGATGCTCCAGGTTCCACAATTTTGGCGAAGATTTCATCTAACGTACTGATTGATATTCCAACTTCAAGATTTTCAAACTTTTTAAATAAATTAATATCTCTTTCAACAAATTTGGATTTCGTGAGAATAACGATTTCAGCTTCAGTTCCAACTAATTTTTTTAGAATATTTCGAGTATTTTGGAACTTTAATTCTAAGGGGATATAGGGATCTGTTACAGAACTAATCAAAATTCTCTTTCCATCATATTTCTGAGGTTTAATTTTATTTAGATCAAATTTTTTGATATCTAAAAACTGGCCCCATTTATCTCCCTTGTGACCTGTAAACCTGATCATAAATTCAGCATAACAATAAATACAGCCATGTTGGCAACCAGTATAAGGGTTTATAACATAATCGATTGAGGGTATATTACTTTTAGTTATTATGTTTTTTGCTTCTCGAAATTGAATCTTCATTATTTTGCCATTTTTAATTTACTCAGTTATCAATATATTAGCTATATTCCTTGCTTTTAGTTAAAATGTATAGATAACATTTAAAAAAAATTTATGAATAAAAATTTTAGAACTTTTTAAGATAATAAAACAAAATTAAAAAAAGAATCTTTATTCGATTACCGTTTTTTACCAACTACACCCATATATATTGCAAATTCTTTTGTCTCATCTAAATCTAAAATTTGATTGATATCATCGTCATAGTAAGCTCCAACTACACAAGCATTTAATCCTAAAGCCTCAGCAGCTAAGTAAAAGTTTTGACCAAGGTGCCCACAATCCAAATAAATAAATCGATAAGCTCTTTCTCCATAAGTTATCCTTGTGCGTTCGATTATTGCGGTCCAAATAAAATTAATTGCTGATTTTGCTACCATTCTTTGTCCATAGCAGGCATCAGCAACGGTTTTGCTAAAATCTCCTTGCTTTAAACATTCTAATTCATGCTTTTCTATGTTATAATGATAAATTCCTTGCTCAATTTCACTAACATTATTGATAGCTACATAAATTTCTAAGGGAAATAAACCTCCCGCAGAGGGTATAGTACGAAACGCAAATTTAGGAAACACTCTTGTAAGCCCTGTTTGTCCATGCAATAATAAGCTTAATTCCATTTTTGATATTGGCTCATTCTTGAAAGCTCGAGTACTATGCCTCTTATTTATGATATCCCAAAACTGTATATCAGGGGAAAATTCTGGTTTTGGAAGTGAAACTCGTGATATAGCACTTTCGTAGCTTTTGTAGAGATCAACTCGTTGTTGATCTGATATACTTGCTCGTTCTTTAGTTCGTGTATTCTTTGACTTTTGCTGGAAAATCTCTCCATAAAAACCATTTTTTTCATCATTCATAGATTTATTAACACTCATTAAATTTAAAAAATTTTATGATTACTTTTATTGCAAAAATTGCATAACGTAAAACTAAAAGATATCTTGAATTAACCACTTATTGTAATGGAGGACTTAATAAGACTAGATGCAAAAATTAGAAATATTTCATTGATATTAATAATAATTGCCATTATAATTCTCGTTATTTGGATTAATATCTATATACATACTCCTAAAAAAGAATTTTATTATTTATTATACATAGGAATAGCTTTTTTTTTCGCAGGAATTCTAATTTTAACCAGAATTCAGTTTACATTATGGTTAGAAAAAAGAGTAAAAAAAAGAATTTAATCAATTTTTTACCACTTAGGAAATTTTACATTTTTAAAATCAAGATTTAACGGTAATAAATGCTAGAAAAAATGAATTTATATCCTTAGTGGAATTTAAATCCACGTTATTCGGGAGAAAGCTGGGAATCCTTAGCCTATCTGGACAACGGGGGCTCGGTAATTGATACTATTACAAGAATAATAAGTGGTGTTTGGGATGCGAGGATCCCAAACGGTTATTGTAGTCGCTTCAAGGCGACATTCACTTTATTTAGGGAATCACCTCCTTTTTTTGTTTTTATTTGGAGCCGGAAGGATTTGAACCTTCAACCTATTAGGTGCAAGCCAATTGCTCTTCCATTGAGCTACGGCCCCTTTATATTAGTAGATAATAAATTATCCTTAAGTAAAAGAAGAATCCTACAGTTTTCTCTTAAAGAAGACTTAAAAAAGTATAATTGCATTGAGAAGTATGTTAAAACCTAGAATGAGTAAGTATATGTTTGAGACTGATTCGTTAGATTACTGATTAGAGTGTTCGCTAAAAATTATACCCACTAATAGAGTACTAGTGTCTTTCGGCATTTTGTTTGCCATAATTGCTCGTCTCATAGTATATTTAATTATACAAGTTAAATATATAAATATTACGATCAATTATACCCATTTTTTTCCCACTTTAACCAAAAAAGGGCGATTTATCTCATATTTTATCTTGAAACTAAACAAAAAAAGCAATTTCTTCTCGTTCATCAGAAATAGGTTGTTATTTGCATATAATGTTAAATATTAAAATATTACACGCATATTATATGGATAATTATTGTTTCGATTTCTTTTTAGATCTAACTTCTAAAACTATAATTTATGGGATATGTCTAATTTACAAAATGAGTCTTTAAAAGACCAACTTCTTGAAGACATTAGTTTAGCGCATAATTTGAGAAATTATCTTGCCTCACTCGATTTTGAATCTATCAAAAACGGTCAAACTGTAGATAGAAAGAATTATCTTTTTTTAACAATCACTTCAGCGTTTAAAGGAGTTATTTCCGATGCTCTTCTACCTAATATTTCAGAACTCTTTATTAAATATGCTGAATGCGAAAATAAATTCCATTCTAGAGAAGAGATTAAACATAAAATCAAGATAATCCTAAAAAGCGAATCTCATAATGATATTTCCAAATTTATTATTGTATTAAAAAAAATTCAATACCTCATTAGAAAAGTAGAATTTAATAACGTTCAATTTAAAGTTGATTTATGTCGAATAGAACGATTCTTTCTCACATTAATCATGAGAAGCTATACTGATAATTTAGTTAGAGGGCATCGAAGATTGAATTTTTAAAGTAATTCGGCTTATAATTTAGTACATTTTCTTTTTATTTCAAACTTATAATTATAATGTGGGAAAATTCTTAATACAGATATTTAATTTTATATTGTATAAAAATAAAATGAGTAAATATACGTTAGATTCTAAAAAAATAAACTTTTTTTAAGAATAGGTTGAAATAATATTGAAAGTTGCTATTATTGGATCGGGCATGTCTGGTCTCACAGCAGGCGCTTATTTAGTTAAAGAAAGATATGATGTTACGATATACGAGCAATTTGAACATATCGGAGGGGTAACTGCAACAATTCATAAAGATGGATATGCTTGGGATCTTGGTCCTATGTTGGTTGAAGGTTTATCCTCTCATGAGAAATTAGGAAGGATTTTAGAAGAATTGGGATTAGATAACAAATTAACGTTAATCAGAGATGAAAGAGCCCAATCTTACATTGATTTTGAGCTTAGGAGCCCAAAACCATATACTGATTCTCAATGGAGGAAAAAAAAATTAAGGGAATTATTTCCTGAGGATGCGGACGGGTTGGATCAATATTATAAATTCAGCGACATTGTCATGAAGCTACTATATTTAGGAAATCAAATCCCCTTTGAAAAAGGTATGAAAGCCCTATTACTTAAACTTAAACTTCTCTTTACGTTTTTAAAAGTGAAAAAGTACAAAGACTGGAGCGCTGCCCAATTAGCCGATTACTTCTTTACAAATCAAAAGTTAAAGACAGTCTTTTTAGGAATTTTAGCTGATATGGTAGTTAAACCCAGTGAGTTTTCAGCCTTTGGAGTACCCGTTTTTAATCCAGAATGCGTGTATGATAAGCGTATTCCAATTGAGCGCAAGGGTTATAAACTTCCTACATATCAGTATATCCATAATGGATGTGGGGAATTGGTTAAGTTATTTGAAAATTATATTTTACAAAACGGTGGCAAAATTCTAACTAATACTAAAGTAAATAAAGCTATAATTGAAAACGGTCAAGTAAAGGGGATCATACTTGAGAATGGAGAAAAAATCGATCTAGATATCGTATTAGCAAGCGGGGGGATTTTTAGTACATTTTATCATCTCATTGGAAAAGATCATCTTACTGAGGAATTAATATCTCATATCGAAAATTTACAGTTAATGGAATCAGTGCTAATGGTACATATTGGAGTTGATTTTGATCCGACGCCCTATCAGGATATGGCATTAGCCTATTATTACCGTATGTATGACCTAGAAGAAACGTTGGCCAATATGAGAACTGGTTTTTACCATGAAGGGAAAGCTGGATTTTTAATTTATATTTTATCGTTACATTCTCCTGAGATGGCTCCACCTGGCAAACATTCAATTACAGTATATACAGTTGCCCCCCACGAGTTAAAAGACGGGGATTGGACTGAAAGACGGGAAGAACTTGCAGATAAATTGCTAATTGAAGCAGAAAAAATCATTCCCGGCTTACGTGAACATACGCAAACCAGAGTGATAATAACACCACACGACTTCAAAAAGCGATTAAATATTATACGCCATAGCTTTGGAGGTATAGCCCCTACTTTGACTCAGAGTAATCTTCCTTATCGTACACCAGTTAAGAATTTATGGTATATAGGGCAATTCAGTGCGTCTGGAGCGGGAGTCTTTGGGACGGCTGCTGGCGGAAGAGAAGTGGCGGAATTGGTAATTAAAGAAATGAAAGGAAAAGTAAAAGCCAGTAGTTTAAGAGATTTAGGCGGTGATCGTGCCCATCATTTCTAAGGAATTAGTACTTAGAGATTAATCTTCACAATTCCATATTTTATGTTAAAATTTGAAAATAAGAAGAAATAAAAAAGATTTATATTATTTTTATAAATTTTTTTGATGTTAAATAGTTCTATATATTCAATTCCTCTAGCTTTTTCCTGATTATCTCTTTCTTTTCTGGGGTAAGGTCGTATAGTTTCCAAAAAATTATTAGCCCGATAATCATGATTATGGCAGGAATTAGCCCCATTTGGAGTCGCAATCCAAAAATAGCAGTAGAAGATTGTGTTGCTGAACCAGGTTCAAATCCAGTAAAAATATGGACTAAGGCAAAGATAACAGCCTGAAGCATAATAGCAATTCTACCAAAAAATGTTCGCACACCCATGTAGAGCCCTTCTTGT
>JBHLNT010000226.1:0-6777 GCA_048941265.1 Promethearchaeota archaeon | reverse complement strand
TATTGAAAGAGGCAATACATGAAATTGGACATACTTTAGGTTTACACCACTGTGATAATAACTGTGTTATGCAATTTTCAAGTAGTGTCTATTATGTTGATAAAAAACCCGCTAAGTTCTGCAAAGCATGCCAAAAAGAAATTAACAAGTTTTTAAATATCATCAGATCCTCAAAATTTGATGCGGTATATTTAATCAAATTGAAGAATTATATAAACAAAAAACTGAATTAAATTAATAACGCATATTAAAAGTGTTATAAAGATCTTCGCTTATTTTTAAGATCTTCTTGTTATTTTTAACTAACTTTATTAAATCATTAGGAATATTTTTTAATCCAAAATATGCTCCTGCAAGTGCACCACCGATCGCTCCGACTGTATCACTATCCCCCCCAGCTGTCGCTAATTCAAAAATACAATTCCTAAATGAATTTAAATTTTTTAAAAATATGAAAAGTGAACATACAACTGTGCTAATAGTATAAGGATGGACAAAAGCATGACCTAAATAATCTTCGATAAAGAAGGGTGATTTTACACCAACTTGAGAAAATTTAATCAAACCTGCTTCAATAGATATATGCAAATTTGATTTTAATTTTTTTAATATTTCAATAAATTCTTCCCATATCTCCTCTTGAGAATATGATATAGAGGATATTATTACATCAAAAAACTGTTCTACTGAAAACCTGATTTTTGGATCTTTATCAATTAAATAAGCAATGGCTCTAGCGATAACTATAGCGCCGGCTGATGCTGCGGGATGTGAGTGTGTTAAAATGCTTGATTTTAAAGCCACATCTTTTAGTCCTTTTAAGTCTTTATAATAAAATAATCCGATGGGTGCTATTCGCATAGCTGCTCCATTTCCACCAGAATTAGAAGCCGCTTTTTCCCATGGTACACCATATTTTAATTTGTTAATCGAAGATATACATCCATATCCAGCTCCAATAGGAGGATCATCTAACCATTTCACATATTCGGAAATAAAATCAACAATATTAAATCCATTACCTCTAATTAACGCCTCTGCCGTATGTAGTGTAAGCTGTGTGTCATCGCTATAAGTTTTGAATAAATTTTTATTATTATGAATAAATTCTTCAAAATCCGTAAAATTTGAATAAATTTCTGTTCTCAATTGACCTTCAAAGGGACGTCCTAGCGTGTCGCCTATTGCTACTCCTAACAATGAACCTTGAAATTTATCTAAAATATCCATATCCGCTTAATATGAATTAATCGCTTTATGTAATGAATCTAATTTTATTGATGATATAATTTGATATTAATAGAAATATAATTATTTAATATTTAATTAGCAGGAACATTAGTTACACTTAGAACTTTTTCTATTTCTTTTACTAAATCTGCAAAACTAAAAGGTTTTTCTAAAAAACTAATAGCTCCAGTTAATAAGGCTGTTTTTTTTATACTTTTATCAGCACTTGTAAAAATAATTTTTGTTTTATTATTACGCTCGAGGATTTCTTTAGTTGCCTCAATCCCATTTTTAATCGGCATTCGATGATCCATTAATATAACATCCAAACTCGATGAATTTGTTTCATATAATTGAACTGCTTCTTCACCATTGTTAGCCTTTCCTATGACGTTAAATCCGGAGGTTTTTAAGATCATTTCATATAGTCGTTGTAAGGACAAATCATCCTCGACAATTAATATATTTGCTGCTATTATTTGGCACCTCCAGACTTAAATTATATTATATTGATGTAAAATAATAGAGAAGCCCTATTATTTTTTATATTATTAAAGGTAAAATTGTCGTATGAATATACTGAAAAAAATATTATATTTAATAATTTGTAGATCGATATTTTTATAAATTTGTAAAATTAAAATTTTATGGAAATATAAAATAAAACCAATATCTATTTTACATTTCCTCATCCTAAAACGAATAATCTTTCTCAGAATATAATATTATTAGAATTTAACTAAGCCTCTGGAACTTGGACTATAAAATTACTTCCCATTGAATAATTACCAGGAATCTTATCCTCCACCTTTACATTTCCGTTATAACTTTCTAGTATTCTCTTTATTAACAATAGTCCTAATCCAATGCCCTTCGCTTTTTCTTTTTTTACATCGCGTTGGAATATAACATCTTTCATGATATCTGGTATGCCAATTCCATTGTCAATGAATTCAATTATTATATAGTTGATATTATCAATTGTGTGTTTAGATATTTTAATTTGAATATCAATTATCGGATTTCTATTATGTTTTACACCATTTATCAAAATATTTTCAAACACATCAAATATTAATTCGTTTGCTTTAATAAGATATTGAGTTTCAGTAGAATGAAAACTTATATCAATTTTTTTGTGAAGAAAATTTCTTTTTGTCGAATTGATCACATTATTTAGAACACTACAAACCTCTATAGTATATAATGGTTTCTTAAATTCTTCAAGCTCCGACAATTTTTGAACGTTCGATACTAATTTTGCTCCTCTAGATACTTGTTCTTTTATTAGATTGGCAACTTCAACATAGTCTTGTAATTTTTCCGGAATATTAGAATATAACATAGCAAGTTCGTTTGAAGATAAAATGTTTTGGAATATATTATTTATGTCATGGGTAAATAAATCTTTATATAAGTTAATTCGATTATATGCTTCACGGTATTTTTCCTCGGATTTTTTCAATTTTTCTTCAATCTTCTTACGTTCTGTAATATCTATGAAAACTTCTTGAACAGCAGTTTCATTATTAAGGGTAATGAGTGAAGCATACATCTCGACAATTCGAATAACTCCATCCTTTCTAAGAACACGAAAATCATAACGTGACGGAACTGATTTTCCTTCTAAACGTGCTAAATGACGATTTAAAACTACCTCTCTATCATCTGGATGTATTAAATTTCTAACTTCATCTGAGGACAAAGATAATAATTCGTGAATACTATATCCTAAGATCTCTGATAAAGCTTTATTTGCAAAAATAATTCTAACATCTTGTAGAATGCATATCCCTTGTAATGATTTTTCTATAAGAATTCGATATTTTTCTTCCGATTCTTTTAATTTTTGTTCCGCTTCTTTTTTCTCAGTAATGTCTATTTGTGTAAGCAGATCCGCTGGTTTACCCTGATAAATTATTGATTTTGAATAATTTTCAACCCAAATTATGCTACCGTCTTTTTTAAGTGCTTTTGAAATGTATTGTGGTTCCACATCTTTAGAGCCTTGTTGTTTTTTTTTTATTTGTTCAATAACAAAATCTCTGGATTCACTATGCAGTACTTTAAAAAAATCTTTAGATTTCCAGTTGTAGATTTCCTCCAAAGAATATCCATAAATATCTGCCATCTGTTGATTAATATATTTTATTTTAAAATCTTGCATAATGCATATACCCATTAAAGATTGTTCCGTTATGGTTCTAAAACTTTCTTCCGATTCTTTTAATTTTTGTTCTGCTAGCTTTATATCCGTAATATCCGTAACTGTTCCTCTGAATCCAACTATTCTATCATCTTTAATTATGGGTCTTGAATGCACTCTACCATAAATTTTACAACCATCCTTTTTGAGCAATTCATACTCATTTGGAGAAGTGGTTGTTCCCTCCGAAATATCGTTAATTCTTTTCTTAGCGAAGTTTAAAGAATCAGGTGTTAAAAGTTGGCTAAGATTGATTCCTTTTTCAAGATCTTGAGATGAATATCCAAACATTTTAAATCCCGCAGGATTTACATATTTGAGGTTCATATCTAAGTCCGCTTCGAAAATAACGTCTGGCAAAAGTTCTGCCATGTCTCTGTATTTTTCTTCAGATTCTCTTAATTTATACTCAGCCTTCTTTTGTTTGGTAATATCTTTTACATATTCAATGACATTCATAACATTACCCTCGTTATCTTTGAGAGGAAAAGCAGAAAGATCAATCCAACCTGTTGGATTTTCTTCGGAGGGATATGGGACTATTTCATTGTGCATATCACTTGTCTCTATTGTTTTTATAGAAGGACACCAAGGACATATGGACGATCTATCCTGATATGCCTCATAACACTTTTTACCCACTAATGGAACTTTTGAAGAATACATTTTTTCTATCCATTGATTAACTCTGATGATATTTAAATCTCTATCCAATATACTTACTCCATCTTGAATAGCATTAAAAACATTCTGGAGGAATTGTTCGTTATCTTTTAATGCTCTTTCCATCCGCTTTGATTTTGTAATATCTCTGGTGATTTCAACCATTCCTATTATTTCTTCTTTTTCATTTCGGACGGGAAAACCTATAACCATCCAAATTCTCCCATCTGGAGTTTCTATTTCATTTAATTGTGTTTTACCTGTTTCTTTTGCTTTTATAACGGGACAATTTTCGCAAGGCTCTCCTCTATTTTGCCATAATTCAAAACATTTACGACCAATAATTTCTTCATTTGGCAAATTTAAAGAATCGCTTGCTGCTTGATTTGCCCATATTATATTTTGGTCAGTATCATGATAAATAATGTGATCTGAAACCGCTTCTAATATCAATGACTTTTCTTTTTCTTCCTTTTTCAAAGATTGTTCTACAAGTTTTTGCTTAGTTATATCTTCTGTGTGAACCAAAACCAAGTTAGGTTCAATAAAATCATAATATCGAATAAGGATCTTTTCTTTACCAGTTGTAACAAGTTTATATCTTATTTCTTTCGATATTTCAGCTCTTTTATCTAAACATTGTTTTAAATCCTCAAGTATTATAGGTCTTTCTTTATATAGCTCAGATGCCTTGATACCAATTAAATTTTTTATTTTCCCTTCTGTAATCCCTTCTGCGGCCTTATTAAAATCCCTTAATATTAAATCTTCACCAACTTTCTGCCAGAGATATATAGGATGTGGGAGAGCTTCTAAAACTGATTTATAATTATAACCAGTTAATTTGAATTTATGTCCTTCTTCATTCAATGGAATAAAACACCTCTAAATTCTATTCTTTTATAATTCTTATATTCATGGTTTTTACAATCTTAAAGAAATAGATCTATTATTTAATCTTAAGCGTTATTAAAATTTTAATTAACAGAACTAAGCAATCGAAGTCTAAGAAAAATAATAAAAAAAGATAAATTATAGCTAATCCTTTTTTATCTATTAAATAATAGAGAAGTGATGGAATTATTAGTGATTTGGGACCAAAGAAAGAGAAATACGATAAAATTTTATTAATGTATTCAGGTGGTCTGGACACAAGTTGTATGATAAAATGGCTGCAAGAAACTTATGGTGCAGAAATCTATACATTTACCGCTGATTTGGGACAAGAATTTGCCGATCCAAATAGATTCAAAGAAATTGAAGAGAAAGCTTACAAATTGGGTGCTGTGAAACACTTCCTTGTAGATTGTAAGGAGAAATTTGTGAAAGATTATGTGTTCCCCACAATTAAAGCCAATGGTTTATATCAAGGTATATATCCCTTAAGCACTGCCATAGGAAGGCCTTTAATTGCCATCGAGGCTATTAAAATTGCTCAAAAAGAAGGAATCTCTGTAGTTGCACATGGATGCACGGGGAAAGGAAATGATCAAATTAGGATAAATATCACTGCGAATGCGTACGCTCCTGAAATTGAGGTATTACAACCCTTGATTGAATGGAATATGGGGAGAGATGAGGAAGTCAAATATGCAGAAAAATATGGGATTCCAGTTAATAGATATAAGAAATATAGTATAGATGAGAATCTTTTTGGAAGAAGTGCTGAATGCGATATATTGGAAAATCCAAGTATAGAGCCGCCTGAGGATTCTAAGGAGTGGACTACGGCTCCTGAAAAGGCTCCTGATGAACCTGAATATATTACCATAAATTTTGAAGAAGGAGTCCCAGTAGGGTTAAACGGGGAAAAAATGAATCCAGTAGAATTGATCCGATCATTACACCATATTGGATGTAAACATGGATTTGGAAGGATTGAACATATGGAAGATCGGGCCATTGGATTAAAATCCAGAGAAACTTATGAAGTCCCTGCCGCATTAATTTTGATTAAAGCACATAAGGATCTTGAGAAATATGTATGCACTAAAAATGAAAACTCATTTAAAACAATTGTTGATCAGAGGTGGACGGAATTGGCTTACGAAGGATTGTGGGTTGATCCCTTAAAAGATGCCCTAGAGGCATTTATAAATGAAGTAAATAAAAAGGTAACTGGCAGTACTAAAGTAAAATTATTTAAAGGAAGCGCAGAAGTAGTTGCGAGGGAATCCCCTTATGGATTATACGATTTGAATCTTGCCACATATGATACTTCAAGCTCTTTTAACCAGAGATTAAGTTATGGCTTTATACCATTATGGGGAATGCAAAGCAAAATGGGTTTCTTAATAAAAAAAAAAATTGAAGAAGAAAAAAAATGAATTAAGTCTTCTTTTCAGCTTCTTATCTTTTTAAAAATATTGATAAGGCTTATATAGGATTCTATACAATTAATGTTTTAATCAATAGTGTAATTTTAATTGGTTGAGTTTGTAAACCATGTCCAAATATAAAAAATTAGATAAATTAAAAAATGTAATAACTGCAATGATCACTCCTTTTAAAGAGGATCTTTCGATAGATGAGGAAAAATATCGAGAATTTATAAGATTTCAAATAAATAACGGTTGCCAGCCTCTGACCATGGGCACTACGGGGGAAAGTGCCACTTTATCTCATGATGAGCACCATAAAGCAATGGAAATTGCTGTAGATGAAGCAAAGAAGAGCGG